>DASZJO010000092.1:0-57788 GCA_035948015.1 Puia sp. | reverse complement strand
GATGCCATAACTGAACGCGACCCCGACTCCGGCAGCGGTCGAGAGATTTGTAAAGAAAATAAGACTCACCAGCGGCAGCAGATCCCCCAGCACGTAAAGGGTGAACCCCCGTTTTTTCAGCTTTCGCATTTGCAAGGCGCCGAAAAAGCAAAGCAGGACACCTGCGAGGGTGAGCAGTAAGATCGGCGTGCGATAGGCGAGCTGGAGCCTGGCTGCTTCCACCTGGTTGGTCCCGATGAAACTCTTAATCAGGCTGGGCAGTTGATCCATGCTACCCTGGTTCCGTACGGCGTTCTCATAGCCAAATGGGGCGACTGCAAAAACGATAAAGGCGGACACGAATGCAAAAGCACTACAGATGAAGGTGAGGATCGTTAAAACATTCACGGTAGTCGGCAGCGGCTCCTGGTATCCGCCGGGAAATAATTCGGTGTGTTGGTCTGTACCCGCCATGAGAAATCGGTTGTTGTTGGTCCTTCTAATGTAAGCACAATTTTTCAGGGAAACGTAACATGGGCGAATAAATATTAGATATCTTTGGCCGATAGGATCTATGCAACCCGCTTTCCCATATCGATTAAGAGGTCAGCAGCTTTGGTTATCACCGCACCGTTGCCTGTATTGGGAAGAGGAGCGGTCACTGATCCTGTCGGACCTGCATTTCGGGAAGACGGGTCATTTCCGGAAGGCGGGGATCGCGGTCCCGCAGTCGGTATACCGTGAGGATCTGTTGCGGTTGTTGTCGCTGATCCAGTATTTTCAGCCAAAGCAGTTGTTGGTCGTCGGGGATTTGTTTCATTCCCGGGAGAATAAGGAGCTCGATCTGTTCCTGCGGTGGCGCGATGATTTCCCCGAACTGGGGATCCGGCTGGCATTGGGCAATCATGATATTCTTCGGACCGATTGGTATGTGAAAGCAGGGATAGAGGTCAGCGAGGGAGTGTTGACGATGGGGGAGTTTGCGTTCGTTCATGATATCGATGATGCGGGCGGGGAAGTGGGGGGATCGCGGCCGTACTATTTCTCTGGACATCTGCATCCGGGGATCCGGGTCAGCGGGATGGGAAAGCAAAGTTTGCAGTTCCCCTGTTTCTATTTTGGGGGTGAGTATGCGATATTGCCTGCATTTGGCCGGTTCACGGGAACCGTGTCGATCGATCCGGGGGCGGAGTCTAATGTGTTTGCTATCCTGCCGCAAGCGGGTGGGGATCGCCGGTGGGAGGGGCGGCCGAAGCAGGCGGCTAGTATATTTCAGATCCAATGAATAAAAAAATTACCATTGTTGCCTTTCTTTTCCTTCTGCTTGCAGGTTGTGTGACCACGACGGTCAATGTGACTGACAGAAAGCCGGTCGCCCGGCCGTTTTCAAGAATTCTGTGTTTTTATCTGGATGAGGGCTGTGATTTCTCCTTGTTCGATTCCACGCTGTACAATATTTGTTTGCGAAACCATACCCTTCGGGACAGCGGGTATGTCCATCGAAGTGACCAGGAGGCAGTTATTGCAGAAAGATTATCAACAGGGGGTACTAGCGTGTGGGTCTCCTCGTATCTGTTAGACTCTGCACATACCAGTTATGCCGGCTTTCTGCGTTACATAGATAGTATGAAGGTGGATGGGTTGTTGATCGTAGGAGTGCGTGGTTATGAGCATGTCGAGCATCAAGAGGTTTTGCCGGTCGTTCCTTCCACTCCTAACAATCCGGTTATGGGAGGTGTCACGCATACTTATACGACCCTTAACGGCACTTTCCTATGCGATCTATTTTCTACTCAATCTCTCATCAGGCCGGTATGGAGGGCGGAGATTGGAGAGAAGGGGCGTCGGGAAAACACGAAGAAGGGGCTTACATCCAAATTGCTGCAACAGGTAGTCGAGAGCCTGAAAAACAGTCAATATATCGCGCATTGATACAGGCGAATTAATTCATTTTTTTCTTCAAGGTGCTAACCTGGTCCTGGAGGTTGTTCACGAGGTTAGCCAGTTGATTGACGTCCCACCGCTGCTGTATATTGGCTTTACTGATGATCATCTGCGCTTTCCAGACTTCCAGTACATCTTCCGTGTTGACATTGTAGGGTTGATATGCCGTATTGTCACTGACGAGCGTAAATTTATTCTTCGATTTGTTATTCTTCATGACCCTTTTGTAGACGATGCCTTCGTTGCGGGAGATGACGACATAGGTCTGGTTGGTTTTGATCTCTTCGAGGTCGTCCACTTTTTCGCCGACGATCACGGAGCCGCTGGGAGTGGGGAGCATGGAGTCCCCGACGATCTCGAATGCGCGGTAGTTGCCGGGAGCGAGCATGGGAAGGGTGAAGGTATTCAGTTCATCGAGGAATTCAGGGTCGGCGTAGCCGGCGAGGTAGCCTGCGGCGGCTTTGACTGGGACGATCTGGATCTCGTTGGAGGCGGCCACCAGCTTTTGGGCGCGGCGTTTGCTCAGGTAGCTGCCGCCTTTGCTGTCGCTGAGCTCTTTTCTTAAGAGTTCATCGAGGGTCAGCTTGAACATGTCGCCGACGGTTTCGAGGACTTCGAGCCGGGGTTCGGCCCTTTCTTCTTCGTAGGCGCCGAGAAGGGAGCGCTTGATACCCACTTTGGCGGCGAATTCTTCCTGGGTCCAGCCCCGCAGTTTGCGGAGGTACTTGAGGTTTTGTCCGGCTACTGACATAAGCTAATGAATTTAGCACTAAGATACTAACTTTTTTATCTGGTTAAAAAATATTTTTTTGGGGGAGGGATCGGACACGGGGGTGAGCGTATTTTTCGTCCTTTGGAGTTGGCTGCCGGAGGCTTCGGGTTGAATGAGGTCACGACAAGTAATTGGAAATGTTGGGTTAAAGATGGATAGCGGGGCGACGGGCATGCGTGGGGCAGATTTATTTTGAGTTGAAGTTCGCATTTTGCGAACTTTTTTTGTCAGGAAAGACAGTACAGGCAGGATTTGGGAGGGGTGAATAGAATTTGTATAGTACAAGGTGCGTAACCGAGCGAAGCGTACACGAGCGCCGGACAGCAGGCGGGATGGCCGAGAATTCGTACATTTGCGTTCCTGTCAATTTGGCTTCCCGGGAAGGGTAGCATTATATTTGAAAGGGAATAACCAGGAAAACCATAAAATCATTAATACTTAAGGAATTATGTCAGGTATTTTCTCCATATTCTTCGGCGGAAATAAGTCAGAAAAGGACATCAAGCGAATCCAACCCCTTGCAGAGGAGATCAATCAGCACTTTTCGGCTTATCAATCCCTGACGAACGATGAGCTGCGCGCAAAGACGGTCGAGTTCAAGGCGCGGATCAAGGACCACCTCAACCAGATAGACACCCAGATCACGGAGCTGAACGCCAAGGCCGAGTCCCTGCCCTTTTCCGATATCAGCGGCAAGGACGTCATTTACCAGGAGGTCGACAAATTAAAAAAAGACCGGGATGACCAATTCGAAGTGGTACTGAAGACCATATTGCCGGAAGCCTTCGCGGTCGTGAAGGAAACGGCGCGCCGGTTCAAGGACAATGCTGAAGTCGTGGCGACAGCGACGGAGCTGGACCGGAACTTGTCCGTGAAAAAAGAGCATATCCGGATCGAGGGAGATCAAGCGATCTATAAGAACAGTTGGATGGCGGCGGGCAGCCCCATTACCTGGAACATGGTGCACTACGATGTGCAGCTGATCGGCGGTACGGTTTTACACCAGGGCAAGATCGCGGAGATGGCTACCGGGGAGGGGAAGACGCTGGTATCGACGCTGCCGGCCTATCTGAATGCGCTGGCGGGAGAAGGGGTGCATATCGTAACGGTGAATGACTACCTGTCCCGGCGCGACTCCGAATGGAACGGCCCTATCTTCGAATGGCTGGGGTTGACGGTGGACTGTATCGACAAGCACGAGCCAAACAGCGAAGCGCGCCGCAAGGCTTATCTGGCCGACATCACCTATGGGACCAATAACGAATTCGGTTTCGACTACCTGCGGGACAATATGGTTCATTCGCCGGAGGAGATGGTACAGCGCAAGCATCATTTTGCGATGGTGGATGAGGTGGACAGCGTGCTGATCGACGATGCGCGGACGCCGTTGATCATTTCCGGTCCGGTACCCAAGGGAGACGATCAGCAATATCATATTCTCAAGGGCCGCGTCGAAAAACTGTTCGATGTGCAGCGGCGGGCGACCAACCAGTTCCTGATCGAGGCCAGGAAGAAGCTGGCCGAAGGCAATGACGATCCAAAGGACGGGGGGTTGGCGTTGTTCAGGGCTTTCAGGGGCCTGCCGAAGTCAGGACCGCTGATCAAGTTCCTGAGCGAGCCGGGTATCAAGGTCAGGCTGCAGAAAACAGAAAATTATTATCTCGCGGATCAGCAAAAGGAGATGCCGAAGGTCGATGCGGAGCTGTATTTCCATATCGATGAAAAGAACAACCAGGTCGACCTTACGGATAAAGGCATTCAAATGATCACGCGGGAAGGGGAAGATCCGGAGTTCTTCATCATCCCGGATATCGGAGTCAAACTTGCCGAGATCGAAAAAGGGGCGATGCCCAATGAGGAGAAACTGCAGCTCAAGGAAGCGCTGCTAAATGAATACTCGGTAAAGGCGGACCGCATCCATACGGTCCAACAATTGCTCAAGGCTTATACCCTCTTCGATAAAGACATTGAATACGTGGTGATGGACGGTCAGGTCAAGATCGTCGACGAGCAAACGGGCCGTATCCTTGACGGGCGCCGGTATAGCGACGGGTTGCATCAGGCGATCGAGGCGAAGGAAAACGTGAAGATCGAAGCCGCCACCCAGACCTATGCCACGATCACGCTCCAAAACTATTTCCGGATGTATCACAAGCTGGCCGGGATGACCGGTACGGCGGAGACGGAGGCTGCGGAGTTATGGGATATCTACAAATTGGATGTGGTGACGATCCCCACCAATGTGCCGGCGATCCGGATCGACGCCCAGGACCTGGTATTCAAAACGAAGCGGGAAAAATACAAGGCGGTCATCGAAGAGATAGACAGGCTGCGGCAGGCGGGGCGGCCATCGCTGGTAGGTACGACTTCGGTGGAAGTGAGCGAGCTGTTGAGCAAGATGCTGCAGGTGAAGAAGATCCCGCATAATGTTCTAAACGCCAAACAACATGCGCGGGAAGCGCAGGTCGTAGCGGAAGCGGGTCTGGCCGGGGCGGTAACGATCGCCACGAATATGGCCGGCCGTGGTACGGATATCAAGCTGGGGCCCGGCGTCAAGGAAGCGGGCGGGCTGGCGATCATCGGTACGGAGCGGCATGAAAGCCGCCGGGTGGACAGGCAGCTGCGCGGTCGTAGCGCGCGTCAGGGCGACCCGGGTACCACACAGTTCTACGTGTCATTGGAAGATGACCTGATGCGGATGTTCGGTAGCGACCGGATCGCGTCCCTGATGGACCGGATGGGGTATAAAGAGGGTGAGGTGATCCAGCACAGCATGGTGACCAAGAGCATCGAGCGGGCGCAGAAGAAGGTCGAAGAAAACAACTTCGGGATCCGGAAGCGGCTGCTGGAATATGACGACGTCATGAACAAGCAGCGGAATGTCGTCTATAGGAAACGTAGTCATGCGTTGTTCGGAGACCGGTTGAACCTGGACCTGGACAATGCTTTCTATATCGTTGCGGAGGGTCTTATCAATTCATTCCGCGAGGGTGACGATTATGAAGGGTTCAAGCTGTCGACCATCGTCAATTTCGGGATCGACACGAAGATCGAGCAGGAAGAGTTCCTCAAAGGCGATATCAATCAACTGGCGGAAAAACTCTACCAGGAGGCTACGCAGAACTACGAGCATAAGCTGGAAGAGCTGCGCAAGCAGGCCATACCGGTCTTTTCGAATATCCGGGCGACGCAGGGAAGTCAGGTGGAGAACGTGGTAGTGCCCTTTACCGACGGAAAGAAGCGGACCAATGTGATCGCCAATCTGAACAAGACTCTGAGCAGTGAAGGCCGGGAGCTGACAAGTGCGGTGGAACGCCAGATCACTTTGGCGATCATCGACGACACCTGGAAGGAACATCTTCGGGGGATGGACGACCTCAAACAAAGCGTTCAGACGGCCTATCTCGAACAGAAGGATCCGCTGGTGATCTACAAGGTCGAAGCGTTCGAACTGTTCCGGCGGATGGACAGCGATGTCAACCGGGATATCATCAGTTTCCTTTGTCACTGCGGCATCCATTCCGGTCATCATCAATCGGGTATCCGGGAAGGTCGCGAGCAGCGGACGGATATGAGCAAGCTGCGCGTGCGGAAGGACGAGATGGCGGCCGCGGGGAGTAGTCCGTCGGGTGGGGGTCCGGCCGGAGGCCCGGCGATGGGCGGTGGCCAGAGGGGAGTCGGTCCGTCGGGTGGAGGGCGAGTCGATGCGTCGGCGAAGGGTGGGATGCCGGGTGAAGGCGGCGAATATCATGATCCCTCGGTTCCAGTCAAGCAGGAGCCGGTCAAGGTCGGGCCGAAAATCGGGCGGAATGATCCTTGTCCTTGCGGGAGCGGGAAAAAATATAAGAATTGCCACGGACGGGAAGGCGCGTAGCGGGCGTCATTGCGGGAAGCTGTTTGTGCAGATAGATCGTGACTTTTTCGTACATTTCGATATGATCAGGGAGACTCTCTTCAAAACCCGTGAGCAGCACAACCACGGATTCCGCCTCCGGGGGCATGAAGTGAAACGGATCGAGACGTTTACCGATGCCGTCTTTGCCTTCGCGGTTACGCTGCTGATCGTTTCGCTGGAGGTGCCGAAGAGTTTCGATGAGCTGCTTATTTCCATGCGAGGTTTCTTTGCGTTTGCGATCTGCTTCACGGCATTGATGCTGGTGTGGCACGAGCAGCATGTCTATTTCCGGCGTTATGCGCTGGATGATATCCGTACCGTCGTCTTGAACTCCATCCTGATCTTCATTGTGCTCTTCTATGTGTATCCGCTGAAATTCCTTTTCTCTATCGTATTCGGCGCTACGATCTACGGAAAAGGGAAAAGCCCATTCTGGATCCGGGATGATGACATCCCGCGGCTTATGGTCATCTACGGGTTGGGATATATAGCGATCTACGCTGTCTTTTCGCTCATGTACCTGCATGCCATTCGCAAGAAGCTGGAGTTGGAACTATCACCAACCGAGTTGTTCGATACGCGGACCAATCTTTATGCCAAGCTAGTCACCATGTTCGTCGGGTGCATCGCGATCATCCTGGCGGTAGTGGTACCCGTGGGGTTCTCGGGATACACCGGCTTCGCCTATATGATCCTCGGGCCATTCATGTGGTTGCTGCATTCGAGGCGGGCGAAGCAGCGCAGGCGAATCCAGGCATGATGAGATATCGTACAGCCGGCGTATCGAAAGCGGACAATCGCTGATCCGGGCCCGGAACTATATAATTGGTGTGCAATTGGTTAACGGGCTGGCATTATTTTGGGGCCGGTTTGGAAAAGCTAACACATGCTTAAAAACTATTGGCGCATCGCCTGGCGTTTCCTTTGGCGCAACAAGGTCTTCACGTCCATCCATGTCCTCGGGCTCTCGCTCGGCATTTGCGGATGTCTTGTCCTTTTCCTGATCACGCATTATGAATTGAGTTTCGACCGGCAATGGCTGGACGGAGACCGCATCTACCGGATCGTCGGGGATATGCACAGGGCGGACGGGGAGCAAGGGTTTTTGAATAGTCCTATCAGAGAAGTCGCGGGGTTCGAGACGCAGATCCCGGGGTTCGAGGCAAAAGCGGCGGTGTATAGCATGGATGGAAAGATCGCGGTGCCGCAGACGGGGGCGCCGGAGAAGATGTTTGACAACCGGGTGGGGGATATGTATCAGCGTACGGCGATTATTACGTCGCCCGGTTATTTCGATATTTTCCGGCATCAATGGCTGGCGGGGAATGCGGCAACACTGGATCAGCCCGATCGGGTAGTCCTTACCGAAAGCCGCGGCCGGTTGTATTTCGGGAATATCCCGCCGGCCCAAATGATCGGAAAGACGGTCGTCTATGACGATTCGGTTCCGGTGCATGTTTCAGGGGTCATCAGGGACCAGGCCGGCAATACCGATGTGGGTTATACCGATTTTATTTCGATCGCGACAGCTACGCATAGCTATTGGAAAAGCGATATCCCCACGACCGACTGGACACCTCTGTCACCGCATCAGAGTATGGCATTTGTCAAACTCGCGAAGGGGGTGGCGCCGGAGCAGGTCAACGCCCGGTTTGCGGAGTATATCCGGCAGCATATGAACTTCCATCGGGCGGGAGAGTCGCTGAAATACTATCTGCAACCATTGAGTGATCTGCATTATACCGCCGACTTTCACCGGGGAGACGATGGCGATCTGTGGCGTAAAGTTTACCCGCCGACGGTCTATGCGCTGATCGGCGTGGCGATCTTTATTTTGCTGATCGCGGCGATCAACTTTGTCAATCTCTCCACCGCGCAATCGATGAGCCGGGCCAAGGAAGTGGGAGTGCGCAAGGTGATGGGCGGCCGCAAGCGCAATATCCGCCTGCAGTTCCTTATAGAGACGTTGCTGGTTATTCTACTGGCGACGCTGGTGGCGGTGTTATTGGTGAATCCGGTGCTAGGGGTATTCCATGAATATGTGCCGCCGGGCGTATATTTTGAGCCGGCAAATCCGGGGACCCTGATCTTCCTGGGGACGGTCGTCGTGCTTACTACACTGATGGCAGGGTTCTATCCGGCGTGGATCATGTCACGGTATGCGGCGGTGGAAAGCCTGAAAGGCGTGATATCCGGCGGCAGCCGCGGCAGTCTCAACCTCCGGCGTGCACTAATCGTCTTTCAATTCACGATCTCGCTCATCTTCATCGTAAGCTCCATCGTCATCGGCAAGCAGATCGGGTTCATGCAGAAGGCGGACAAAGGTTTTGTTACCGACCGGGTACTGACGTTATTCGATTGGGGCGCTAATCCGCAGCAGCTGGAAACGTATGCGAAATCCATCCGGCATTTGCCCGGGGTTGCAAAGGTCATTATGGAAGGTAATCCGCCGATGGGGTTTGCGCAAAGGCAGGAGTCGTTTGCGCCTACGGCTTCGCCTGATGCATTTCGAGCCGTGTCGGTGCATATGGGGAACGAAGATTATATACCGTTTTATGGCATGAGGCTGGTAGCAGGGCGGAATATCTTTCATTCCGACAGTCTGCGCGAGCTGGTGATCAATGAGACGATGGCCAGGCAGGTGTTGGGGTGTAAAACACCACAGGAGGCGATCGGCCGGGTATTGTATAGTGGCGGGCCCCAGGGCGGGATCGGCAAAGGATATCCGGTGGTCGGGGTCGTGGCGGATTTTCATGTGGGATCATTTCATGAGGTCATCCCGCCGGCGGTCATCGAAAATTTAAAGGTCCGGCTACAAAGCGTTGCCATAAAATTGGCCAGCGCCGATCCGAAGGCGGTCAACGCGGTGCAGGCGGGGATGAAGAAAGAGTGGAAACAACAATTTCCGGACCGGCGGTTCCAGTCGAGCTTCCTGGACGAGTCGATCGGCTGGTTGTTCCAGCAGGAAGAGCATACGGCCTGGCTGGTCAATATGGCGATGGGAGTGACGATCTTTATTTCCTGTATGGGATTGTTCGGGCTCGGGTTGTTCACGACGCAGCGACGCGCAAAAGAAATCAGCGTCAGGAAGGTCCTGGGCGCGAGCGTTGCGTCCATCACGACGTTATTGAGCAAGGATTTTGCCTTGCTGGTGGGGATCGCGTTTGTCGTCGCGACGCCGGTCGCGTGGTGGTTTGGCCACCAGTGGCTGCAGGATTTTGCGTACCGGACCGGGTTGAGCTGGTGGGTCTTTGTGCTGGCGGGGCTGGGAGCGATGGGGATCGCGCTGCTGACGGTGGGGGTACAGGCGGTAAAGACGGCGATGGCAAATCCGGTGAAATATTTAAGAACGGAGTAAACCCGCCTTCACGGAAGACGGGCGAAAGAGATACAGGGTGTGTCCAGAATCGGGTGTTAGATTGGGGGTGAAAAACACCAAGTATTATGAACAAATTAATCTTATCGGCCGTTGCTATCGGCTGCCTGATCAGTACTTCCGTCATTGCCCAGAAGGTAAAATCCGCTGATGTACCGGCGGCGGTGAAGACCGCACTCCAACAAAAATATCCTTCCGCATCGGGTGTGAGCTGGGAGAAGGAGAAAGGAAATTTTGAAGCCAACTGGGGCGGGGCTTCGAAGGAAGATAATTCCGTGCAGTTCACACCCGCGGGCGTTTTTGTCGAACAAGTGGTGGCAATGCCCGTCGCCCAGTTGCCTGCGGCGGTGACGGACTATGTGCATACGCACTATGCGGGGGCGAAGATCACTGAGGCAGGTAAGGTGACAGATGCGCAAGGTCGGACGCGGTATGAGGCGGAGGTGAAGGGGAAGGACCTATTGTTCGACGAGAAGGGAAATTTTATAAAGTGATGAATTTATACCCCATTCCATAGACCGAGTTGATATAGTCACGGCTGCCGGCGGCGGCCAGTTTCTTCTTCAGATTCTTGATATGCGCATAAATGAAGTCCACGTTACCGTGGAAATCCGACTCCTCCGCCAGGTTGGTCGCGATGGCTTCTTTTGACAAAATTTTATTCGGGTGTGATGCGAGGAAGAGCAGCAGGTCAAATTCCTTCCGCGTCAGGTCCAGCGGCTTTTGATGCACGAATGCCGTCTTTCCCGGCAGGTCGATCGACAATTCTTTGATGACGATCAGCTGATTGCCCGCGAAGTGTTTGCGTCTGATCAGCGTGATGATGCGGGCGTTCAATTCAGCCAAATGAACGGGTTGGGGGAGAAAGTCGTCGGCGCCGGCATTGAGGGCGGCGATGCAGGCTTCGGGGGTGTCATGAATCGACAGAAAGATGATCCCGCCATTGTAGTCCAATGTCCTGAGTACATGCAGGATGTGAATCCCGGAAAGGTCCGAGATGGTGCAATTCAGCAGGATGCAATCATAGCCGGCCGGATGTATATGGTCGGAAATCTCCGTGATATCCGGGGAAAGGTCACAGAGGTACCCTTCCCGCCGGAGATATTGAAGCAAGCCCCGCGAGCTCCCCCGCTCTTCCTCTATAATAAGGAGTTTCAATGACCAAGGTGTTTTTCAACCGCAAGCATACGAGCCGATTCTGGAAAGAAACGGGATTGTGCTTGATAAGAAACTGTGGACACCTTGAAGGCAAGATGGAAAAAGAAGGAAGGTATTATCAAATGGTTATCCAATTGTGACGCTATGTTTATTTCTGGGTGAGCGGAAACGAGGCAGCCTCATTTAGCATCACATTTGCAACCGTCAACAATATTAGCTGCTATGCTTACACGAAGATTCTCGCTGTCCTGTCTACTACTTCTATTGCTGCAACAAGGTTTCGCTCAATCGGGAACGATAAAGGGAAACGCGTATGACCTGATCAGCCATGACGGGTTGAGCGGCGCTTATATCTCGCTGGATCAGACGTCGTTCCATCAGGCGGCGGATGCGAAGGGGAACTTTGAACTGCGGAATATTCCCGCAGGCGAATATGAATTAATTGTTACCACTGTGGGTTATACCGAGGTGAGGCGGCATATCAGCTTAAAAGCGGGTGAGGTCCAGAAGGTCTTTATCGGATTGAATCCGGGTGGAAAATCATTGGAGGAGGTCACGGTATTTGGCCGGGCGGACCGGGAGAAAGAAACCGGCTCCCGCGACCGCGAAAAGAGTGCGGCCAATATGATGAATGTTATTTCCTCCCAGGCGATGGTGCGATCGCCCGATGTCAATGCGGCCAACGTTTTGCAGCGGATGAGCGGGGTCACGATCCAGCGATCCAATGGCGGGGACGAAGCCTATGCCATCGTGCGCGGGATGGAGCCCCGGTACAACAATACCCTTCTTAACGGAGAGAAGATCGCCAGTCCGGACAATAAGAGCCGCTATGTCCAGCTGGGCATCATTCCATCTGATATTCTCAGCAGCATCGAGATCAGCAAGTCGCTCCTACCGGATATGGAAGGCGATGCGACGGGCGGAACGATCAATATGGTGGTGAAGGATGCGCCGGATAAGACCTCATTCAAGGCCACGGGGAGTATCGGCTACAGCCAGCTGTACTTCAATGAGCATTATATTTACTTTCCCACCTCCGGCATCCAAAGCCAGAGCCCGATCCAGCGTAATCCCCTCGGCTATGTCGCCCAACCGGGCGATTTCTCGCGGTCGAATCTGGACTTCAAGTCCGAGCAAGCTCCGCCTACGGCGCTGGCAGGGTTCAGTTTTACCCACCGGTGGTTCAAAGATAAACTTGGGTTCGTGCTCGCCGACAACATTCAAAATCAATACTACGGCAATATCAGCTCCCAGGCAGGGACCACGCCGGGGAATGACACCACGGGGAAACTGCAGCGGACCGATGCCAATAATTTCCAACAATATACACAGCAGTTAAATAATGGGCTCGTGGTGCATCTGGACTATGTAATCAATGAAAAAAACAAGGTCAATATCGACGAATTCTATCTCTATAGCTATTTAGCGCAGAGCCGGTTCAATGTTGACACCACGCTGATCGGGACGGGCCGCGTCGGGCCAGGCACCGGGCAGATCCACCTCGATGCCATCTCACAGACCCAGCACACCTATGTGAACAATGTCCGGGTCTCAGGCCAGCATTATCTTCTGCCCGCGTTGAAGCTCGATTGGGCCGGGATCGAATCGCAGGCCGGCAACCGGCAACCGGATGTCGCCGATATCAGCACCGACTTCCTCATCAACCAGAATTTCACGCAAACCGCTACGTTTTTCGACGGCATTCACCGCACGTGGCAAAACAACAACGACAAGGAGTATTCCGGCAGACTTAATCTGGACTATAAGATAAAGGCCGGTTCGGGCAATGACCTCGAGCTCAAGGCGGGCGGGTTGTACCGTTATAGTTCGCGATACAATACGCAAGACGAGTATAGTCTTGTCTCGCCTTCTACGAATTCTGGCGGCGGGGCCGCGACAAAGGAAGTCTGGACGAATATCAACGACATCCAGTGGCAGGTCTTCAATACGGCCGGCACGAGCTATAACCCCAATGATTTCAAGGCGACCGAGACCATCTATGCCGGTTATCTGATGGCGCGCTATACCAACGCCAAATGGGAACTGGCGGGCGGGCTTCGGATGGAGTATACCAATGATGTGTGGCAAACACGAGTGCATAGTGTAACGGAGCCGGACAGTGGTTACCAGGCCTATACGGAATTCCTGCCCAGTGCGGCGCTGAAATACAAGCTGTCTGCACGGGAAAACCTGCATTTCTCCTATTTCCGGTCCATCTCCCGGCCCAACTATTATGAGTTGGTGTATGGAGCCAGCCCCGTGTCGCCGAACGGCGAGATCGCTGACGGCAATCCTTATGTGATGCATGCGGTAGCGGAAAATTTCGATATCCGGTATGAGATCTTCCCCAAGGGGGAGGAACATCTGTTCATCGGCGCCTTCTACAAGCGTATCAATAACCCCATCGAGCTGCGGTTGGTCGGGAACGGGCACGGTGCTCTTTATGTGACGCCGCTAAACTCCAACCCGGCCAACAATCTCGGTGCAGAAATCTCTTTCACGCAGTATTGGGGCCGATTCGGGGTGACCGGCAACTATGCGTACACTCATTCCGCCATCTCCTCCCAGCAGCTCAACTTTAAGGGTGATACCGTGTATCCCACGCGGCCGATGCAAGGGCAGGCCGAACATGTCGGCAATCTCTCGCTGTTGTACAAGGACACCAAGCATGGGACCTTTGCCCAGCTGGCGTATGAATACCAGGGTCTCACGCTGGCTCAGACCGGAAGTTATGCCGGGGCTGACTTTTACCAGCGGCCGACCAATACGCTGGCCTTTTCCTGTGAGAAAGACATCCATAAGCATTTTACGGTATTCGCCAAGGCCAATAACCTGTTGAATACGCCCATCAAGGAATATGTCCAGAACACCGTTTTGGTGTTGCAGAACACGTATTGGGCGACATTCAACGTGGGAGTCCGGTACGCCTATTAATAAATTGAAAGTATCCACAAAACACACTCTTTATATTAAACTAGGACAATTATGAAAATCAAGCTTCTTCAATTTCTTTCAACCGGCACGATGCTAACCGGTCTGCTGGCCGCCGGGACGCTCATCTTCTCTTCCTGTTCGAAAAACAATGCCGGCGCCACCGCGGGCCCGCAACTCCCGGCCGAGGCTATCCGGGGAACCACCTTGAACGGCGGCAATGTAAAAGGGGTTATGCTCACCGACTCCACCTACACGGTGAATGGTGACATCACTGTGCTGAAAGGGGATACGCTGACAGTCCAGGCGGGCGCTACGATCAATGTACCGGGTAACCATGCCTTTTATGTCCAGGGCGTTTTCCAATCCCTCGGTACGTCGGCTAAACCCGTCGTATTCCAGTCGCCTACGGCGCAGCCAGGTCAGTGGGGCGGATTCCAGGCCGACAGCTGCCAGGGCTTCACCGCTTACTGGACCAAATTCCTTTGGGCAGGCGGACCGGATTCTACCGGCGGCACGCGCCAGACGATCTCCATCTCGGTGCCGATCCCGGTCGATATCGAGGACTGCTGGTTCGTCGGCGGCCAGGATAACTCCATCGGCGTATACTCCACGGCCAGTGTCAAGATCCTCCGCAACTCGATGTATGGCAACGGCACTACAGACGGGGATTGCATCGACTTCCATTCCGGCGTTACCGGGGTCGTGGCCTACAATGTGATCTGGGGAAGCGCGGGCAGCGCCATCAAGATATATACGAGCTCGACTATCCAGAACCCGCAAACCAATTGCGAGGTATATAACAATACCTGCGTGGAAAGCGGTTTCCGTCGTGGTGCGGCAGAGCCCGGACGAGGCGTGCTGGTGGATGCATTCTCCCAGGCCAGGGTCTATAACAATCTCCTGGTGAATAATTACTGGAGCCTGGATGTCACGCAGACGGCGGATATCGCCCATACGGTGTACAATAACAACTATTTCTATGTAACCGTCGACTCGCTGCGGGCGTTCATGTATCCGGCTGGTGAAGCCGGCACAGCGCAAACCGCCGATATCATCAACCTGACGACGACGGGCGCCAACAACCCGCTGTTTGTCGGTTATTCCACCGGGGCGCCCGATCCTTCCGTGCGGATCATCCCTGCCAATTATGACTTCCACCTGCAGTCGAGCAGTCCGGCGTTGGGCAAAGGTTATACGGGAGCGGTCACCGGCTTGCCGAGCGGCGTTCCCGCGCTGAGCGGCGATATCGGCGCTTATGTGTCCGATACCTCCGGCGGGAAGGGCAACCGGCATGCAGCTGGTTATTAATCGATCGATCGAGGAATTAATTCTTTATGGAAACTGGGGCAAAGACAGGTTTGCTCCAGTTTTTTTTTCGAGCTTCGGGCTCTAAATTATTGAATATGAAAAAATGGTTCCGGCCGGCGGCGCTGGCTGTTCTGACAACTGTCGCGTTCTCGGTGAAGGCGCAGCAATATGTTTTTGACAAAAAGATCGCGTTACCCGGTGACGCGGGTTATGACTATATCGCGATCGATTCGGTAAACAATCACCTGTTCGTGTCGCATGGGACGGCCTTCAATGTGGTGGACCTCGCGACGGAGCAGCCGATCGGGTTGATCGACGGCATGAAGGGAGTGCATGGCATTGCGATCGTGAATTCGGTCAACAAGGGGTTCATCAGTGACGGGCGGGGAAAAGCGGTAGTGGTCGTCGATCTGAAAACCTTCGAAAAGGTAAAGACCATCGACCTCCCGGCGGAGGATGAGGATGGGATCATTTATGATCCGTATTCGCAGAAAGTATATTGTTTTTGCGGTGACAGCAAGAGCGTCTGCATAATCGATCCGAAAACGCTTTCGCTGGTCAAGACGATCGATCTGGGCGGCGGGCCCGAGTTTGCGGTATCGGACGGCAAGGGGCTTGTGTATGACAATATCGAAGACCTCAACAGTTTAAAGGTCATCGACGTCAAGACCATGGCGGTCAAGGCGACGTATCCGCTGGCGCCCTGCGGCGGCCCCACTGGGTTGGCGTATGACCGGGGTAATCAGCGGCTCTTCACCGGCTGCCGGGCGAATAAGGGGTTGACTGTGGTGGATGCCGTCAGCGGCAAAGTCATCACGACGTTACCGATCGGCGCGGGCGTGGATGCGGTGGTGTATGATGCGGCAGATCGTCTCATCTTCGCCAGCAATGGGGATGCGACCACGACGATCATCCGGCAGGAGTCTGCCGACCAGTATACGGTGATCCAGACGCTGGCAACGCAGCCGCGGGCCAAGACCATGGCGATGGATATGAAGACCAAGAAGATCTATCTCAGCGCCCCGCAGTTCGAGCCGGGAACGCGGAAGATCGTTCCGGGCACGTTCACCGTCTACGTTTACAAGCCGTCGTAAGTGAGTGTATCTGATTCTATAGGGTATGCGCCTTGGGGTGCATACCCTTTTTTATGCCGCGCTGGCATGGAATTTGCACTATGCCTGTCCTGACCCTGTTCTCCCCTAGATCCCCCGATCGTCCCTTCGCTTGAAAAGCTAAACGCGGAAACCTCGCAGCATCGGGTCGCTGTGCAGATTTCACCTTCGTCCGCGAAAAGCTGCAGCAATCAACCTGTGTAATAATATTTTGGCCGGTCTAACCACCAGGGCCATCCTATGGAAAGACGTCTTCCGTACCCACCTTCCGTACCCACCTTTTTTCCGTGCCTGCCGCCCGATCAAGCCCTTTAGCATGATTAAATCCTCTATACTATGCTACTGTACCTAACCAACCTCAACGGCGCACAGCGCCAGCCATTAAAGCCAGCCCCGGAAGGCCAGCCGATGCCCTCCTTCAACCTCCTAATGACCGACGGCGTCACCAGGATCAGTACCGGGGCCATCCCGCCAGGCAGGCCGGTCGTACTCGTGCTGTTCTCGCCTGAATGTCTCTATTGCCGAACGGAGATCGATTCCATCATCGGACAGATGCTCACGCTGGCGGATATCCGCTTCTTCTTTGTAACGCCATGTCCAATAGCCGACGTGCGGGAGTTCAGCCTGGAATATCGGCTGGACAAATATCCCAATGTCGTGGTGGGAATGGACTATGACAATTTCCTCTTACGTTTTTCAGGGACCAAGATCATTCCTTACACCGCGATATATGACGAGGATCTGCGGTTAAGGGAAGCCATGTTCGGCAGGGCGACCGATCGAAAGATCAAAGAGGTTTTATTCCGGTAATCACGGCGGGACGTGGTGGCGAGGGCGCCGGCGGCGGGCTTATGGTTTGCAAGGAATTACGTATATTTATATCCTGCACCCGATTACAGCCTCCGTCGCAACATAATCAAAAAATCCTCTCATGCCTGGACCACTCACGATCCTCAAGGAGGACCGATTCTTCCGCGCGCTCGTCGAGAATAGTCAGGGGGTCATCTGGCTGCTGGATGAAAAGTTTTGCATCCTTTTCCGAAGCGCCTATGGGCAAAAGATCAGCGGGTGGACGAATGAGGAAATCACGCGGGTCCCCATGGACCTCATCCATCCCGAGACGGTGGAAACGGTGAAAAACGTGCTCACCGCGGCGCTTGGCCATCCGGGGGAGGTGTTCCCGCTCGAGTTCAAGATCCTGCATAAGGAGGGGTGGTATCTCTGTCTGGAAGGGACGGTGACCAATTTATTAAAGGACCCGGCGGTCCAGGGCATCGTCGTCAACCTGCATGATATAACGGCAAGGAAGCGGGCCGAGGAGAAACTCATCGCGCTCAACCGGCTTTATTACTTCCTAAGCAAGATGAATCATGTGATCGTCCAGGCCACTGACGTGCCAACGATGTACGAGGAAGCGTGCCGGACCGCGGTGGAGGCGGGAAAATTCCGGATGGCCTGGATCGGTCGTGTAGAGGGGGAGCACGTGGTACCGGTATGTCATTTCGGAGATGAAGCCGAATATCTTTCGAAAATCGATCTCTTCCTGAGCGAAGGATCGCCGCAAAGCAAGGGACCGGGGGTGAGGGCCATCCGGGAGGGGCGATATATTGTCTGCAACGATATCGAGGCCGCGCCGGACATGGCGCCCTGGCGGGAGGCGGCCAGGGAGCGAAGCTATCTGTCTTCCATCGGGCTCCCGTTGAAGCAAGGGGGAAAAGTCGTGGCGATGTTCGGGCTGTATGCGGACCGGAAGGATTTTTTCGATGCGGAAGAGATCGCGTTGCTCGAGAGCCTTGCGGCGGATCTGTCGTTTGCGCTCCGGTTGTTCGGGCAGAAGGCGCTGCGGATGAAGATGGAAGAGGCGCTCAACCGCATCAACGACGGCGTCATCTCGGTGGATAAGGCATGGCGGTACACGTATCTCAATGATGCCGCGGTCCCTCTTCATCCTGGGGGCAGGGAGGGTGTATTGGGCAAATCGCTCTGGGATGTACATCCGCATTTGAGGGGAACGATCTTCCAGGACAAATATCAGGAGGCGATGGAGCAGCGAAAGGTGGTGGAATTCGAGGTCTATCACGACACGGTGCGGACCTGGTATTCGGTCAGGGCTTATCCGTCGGAGGATGGCCTGACGATCTACTACAAGGACATTACGGAGCAGAAAAATGCGCAGCTTCAACAGGCACAGGTCACCGAGCAGCTCCGCAAACTCGCGGCGTATTTACAGGATATCCGGGAAGAGGAGCGATCCGAAATTGCGCGGGACATCCATGACGATCTGGGGCAGCTCCTGACTGCGGTCAATATTTCGTTGTACCGGCTATCCAAGCAGGTCGTTGGGGATGCCGCCGCGGAGGACACTATTCGCGGCATCATCGAGCTGATCGGCAAGGGGATCGACTGGATCCGGCGGATCTCCACGCAACTGCGGCCGGAGATCCTGCATGACCTTGGGCTGGCGGAGGCCATGAAGTGGCAGATCGAAGAATTTGAGAAGCGGTGCGGCATTGCGGTGAAGGCGACGTTTACCGGCGCTCCCGGGCAAGTCGAGCCGAAGATCGCGATCAATCTGTTCCGGATGTTCCAGGAAACGCTCACCAATATCGCGCGGCATTCCGGCGCCACGCAGGTGGAAGTCAGGTTCGAGGCGGATGGCAAACGAATTTCGCTCGAGGTGGCGGATAACGGCAAAGGGCTGAATACGGAGGAGATCAAAACAAGACGTACCCTGGGTATCCTCGGGATGAAAGAGCGGGCCCTGATGATCGGCGGTGAATTCGGGATCGAGGGCCAGCCCGGCAAGGGTACGACGGTCCGGATCAAGGTTCCTATCCATTTAATAACCGACACCTATGCGAATATTAATAGCTGACGATCATGCCATCGTGCGCAAGGGGCTCGTCGGGGTGATTCAGGGAGAGTTTCCGTCCGCGCAGATAGTCGAGGTCGGAGAGGCCGATGGGTTGTTCAGGCAGGCGCTAAAGGGCGAGTGGGACCTGATCATCAGCGATCTGTCGATGCCCGGCCGGAGCGGACTGGAAGTCATCCACGAGATCAAGCGGCATTTTCCGCGGATCCCGGTACTCATCCTTAGCATCTATCCGGAGCGGCTGTATGGCACGCGGGTGTTAAAGGCGGGGGCATCGGGATATCTCAGCAAAGATTCGCCGCCGGAGGAGCTGGCGCGGGCGATCCATTATATTTTGCAGGGCCGCAAATACATAACGCCGGTTGTGGCGGAGAAACTGGTGGAGGACATCGGGGGTCATCCCGACAAACTCCCGCATGAGATCCTGTCGGACCGGGAACTGAGTGTGATGAAGCTGCTGGCGTCGGGCGAAAGCCTCATCCGGATCGGGGAATTGTTGTCGATCGCCCCCAGCACGGTCAGCAGTTACCGGGCGCGGATCCTCAAAAAGATGGGTGTGGATTCGAATGCGGACCTCACCCGGTATTGGGTGGAAAACGGGCTGGGGGAATAAGTTCGATCGTCAGTTCCAGCCAGCCCGGCTGTTTATTCAGAAAAATATCCCCTTTACAATTAAAGAGAATGTCGACCGCGAGGCGGAGAAAGATGTCGCGGGTCGGAGTATTCGACAGGCCGACGGTAGTGTCGGGCGAGAAGCGGCCGGGGAGGTCGTAGGATGCGTCGGATATGGTGTCGGAGTTAAGCAGGAGCCTGATAGTGAACCGGTCTTTGCCGGGGTCGTCGACGGGAAGGAGGAAAGAGACCGTCAGCTCGCCGGTTTCGGCGCATTCGCAGAACCAGAGCAACAGGTATTTCAGGATGAAATGCAGGTCGGAATCGGGAAGGCGCAGGGTACCGGTCGGGTGCTCGCCGTGGTGCAGGGTGAAACTATGTGCGGCCGGATGCCGGCCGACGTGGGCAAAGACTTCATGGAGAAGGCTGCGGGTGTCGGTCTGGCGAGATTCGCGAACGCGGTCGAGGGCGTGCAGCCTGCCCCATTCGACGAGCGAGTGGAGGATGATCAGGGTGCGGTTAAACTGGCAGGTAGCCATCGGGGTTAGCGAGAGAAGGGACGTCGGGTCCGGTTGCGGGTCGCTCAGCAGGTTCAGGAAAGTACCGGTTGCGCTGAAGGCGCTTGTCACGTCCGCGAGGAGGTGGTGCAGCAGGCGGGTCTGGATGTCCTGCAACTCACGGAGGAGGGTATTTGTACGCCGGTGTTCCAGCAGGGCTTCCACCTGGTCGCCCAGCGCGATTAGCGTTTCACGCTGGTGGGGACTGAGGTCGCGGGGATGGTGGTCCATGACGCAGAGTGTCCCGATCTGGCGGCCGCCATGGGAAGTGATCGGCTGGCCCGCATAGAAGCGGATGCCAGGCGCGCCTTTTGTGAACGGGAAATGGCGGATGGTACGGTGGTCGAGGGTATCGGGCACGATGAACAAGCCGGTATCGAGGATCGTGTAGGCGCAAATCGCCTGGTCGCGGGGCGTCTCGGAGATAAAGATACCATAGCGGGCCTTCAGCCATTGGCGGTCCGCGTCGACGAAGGAGATGGCGGCCATGGGGGTTTGGCAGACGGCGGCCGCAAGGCGGGCGATGGTGTCAAATTCGTATTCGGGCGGAGTATCCAGGATCTGATATTCCAAAAGGGCGGAGAGCCGTTCGGGTTCGTTCGGCGCATCGGGATGTTTTCGCATAGTCAATGATTGGACGGCCCGGGTCAGAGCGGTTTTCATAGGGGTACGGACTGTCGGTTTTTGCCGGTTTTTCACATTTAGGGATTGAATGATTTGCGTGAACAAAATACGTTCACCCGGCGGGGCTGAGCAATAGCCGATTTTTGATGAATGTTGTGGGGGTTTCCGACATTGGGTGTGGCTGATGCACTACAGCGGATGTGCAGGAGCAGGTGAAATAGTCAGCGACGGACCCACCAGGCTGCCATGAGGAGGATCGTGAAAATGCCGATGCACCAAATCAGCCAGCGCCACAGGGCGCGATGCTGCCTGGCGGAGGCGTAGAATCCTGCGGGCAAAGCAGCCGTCGTTCCCTGATAGTTCAAGGCAGCCCAATACCATGGTAATTTTTCCACATAAGGAATGGCAGGATCTTGCAGCCAACTGAGTTTGGCAGAACAGAGCGCTTCCGCTGCGGGGGCCTGTCTTTGAAGTTGTTGATAGAACAGCTCCATGAGCCGGGCAGCGGCTTCGTCGTGGACGTTCCACCAGCCGGTAATGACGCCGTTGGTTCCGGTGCTGGTAAACGCGCGGGCCATACTTTGCGCGCCCTCCCCTGCCACCATCCGGCCGTCGCCGGTTCGACAGGCACTGAGGACAACGAGTGCGGGATGGCGGGGCATATCGGAAAGTTGAAAGATATAAAATGGCCGGTCATAGAGTTCGATCTGCGGGACACTGCCGGTGTCGCGGCCGCTGAACGCGTGGGAACTGATATGAACGACGGCTGCCTGTTGCAGGGAGTTTTCGAAAGCCGGGAAAGTGGCCTGCCCGGCTGTGAACCACTGCCCGTGATCAATAGATTGGGCAATCCCTTCTTCTTCCCCTGTCACCGATTTCAGGGAGGGCAGGTGGCGGCTATTATCGGCCAGAAAGAATCCGGCAAACCCGGTTGGGTTTCCGGTGGAGCGCCCTGCGTCAATCCATGTTCGAATAGACCAGGCATAGGAAATGGTGTTCCGGCGAACGACCAGGGGCCAGTCGGCCGGTGAAGGCCGGTAGCCGGATTCAGTTGGAAGCGCCTCCACCGGCAGGAGATCGAGGGCGCCGTCGGGGATGATGATATAGTGGATCCCGGGTTTGATCGGATGCTTAGCGAAAAGCTCATGATATAGCGCATACGCCTGATCGAAATACGAGCGCGGCCGGTCGATCATGTTCTTCGGACTTTGTTCAAACCAAACGTGAAGGAATTGGCGGAGGCTGTCACCCCATGTGCTGCCGAGCGGCAATCGCTCAGCGAAGTGAACACCGTTGTGATCAACGGCCACCTGAAACAGGGCGCAATCACCGGCGAAAAAGGACCGGATCTCGGTATGGTCGTTCGGGAGGGTATCTTGGGCGAAAGGCTGGTTCGGCGCGGATTGGGGGAATTTTACTGAAGCTGCCTTCCGGGTCGCAGCCAGATCGAGCTCCGTCAATCTCCGCTGGGCCAGCAGCACACTGGTGATACTGTCGTTGCCGGTGGCCTGCAATGACTGCTCCTGGTAATAGATCAATGCGTTTTGCAACATCCGGATCCGGTTTTGCAGACTGTCACCGGAGGCTGGCGTAATTCGGTTTCGTTCCTGCTCATGTTGTTGCTGTTCATCCAGCAGCAGTTGGGCCTTGCTGCTTTCCATAAATTCCAGCATAGAGTTCAGGCATGCGGGTGAGTTCGTCGCTGACCAGGCTTCCCATGCAGTCTCTATGGCCGTTTCATGCCGAAGCCGGCTGTCGGCGACGGCATTTTCCTTTGATGCAGCAGTGATCAGTTGCCGGCGCAAGAGACCTTCGGTGGCAAACGAGTACCGGAAGCAGGTAAAAGCCATCGGGACATTATTGCCGGAATAGAGCAGGGCTCGGGAATAGAGAACATCAGCCAAGGTATTTTCAGCGTACAGGTCACCCGAACGGAGGGTGGGAAAGGTTTTGCCAGGAATAAGGACGGCCAGGCAGCGATCCAGCCAACCCAGGGCTTGCCCCGGCTGTTTAAGACGGCGGCAAAGCTCGCCGAGTCGAAGGTATAGCTTGGCGGTTTCCCGCGGGCGCACGGCGCCGTGACTGTCTTCGCGTTTTTTTTCGATTTCCAGTGCGGCGAGGTAATCATGAAGGGCGGCGAATGGGTGGGCTGAGTCGATGTCTCCTGCCTGCTGGTAGGCGACGAAGAGCCAGTCATTGACTTCGGGGCCCGGGCGAGCAGTCTTCAGGACGGCGATGGCCTGGCTGATGGTGGTCCGGGCTGCGGTGGTCTGGCCCAGGTCGTTAAGCGCGTCCGCCTCTTCGGACAGCAGGAGACCGCGGTAGGGGGAATGGGCGGGCACCAGGAGAAGGCCAAGTTTGCAATATTCCACGGATTCCGTTGGTCGTCCCCGGTTGCTGGCGGTGTTGGCCAGATTACTATATGTGCCGGCCAAGGCCTCCTTATCGCCGAGTGCAGTGGCGATGGTCAATGCTTTATGGTGGATGAAATCCGCGGCTTCGTAATCACCGAGACGGGTATAGTTGTTGCCCAGGGGCTTCAGGATATTGTTTAACAGCAACAGGTTGTCGGCAATCTTTGGGTGGTTGCGCGCCCACTGCCAGGCGGCCGTATAGGCGTCCGTCGAGCGAACGATGTCGCCGGCGCGCAGCAGCGAATACCCTTCGTTAATCAGCAGGTCCAGCCAGGCTTGGGATTCCTCGTCGGTGCGGGGCGTGCGCCACGATTCGCTAACGGCGGTGATCAGCCGTTGGGACCGGGGGCCCGGCTGTTGAGCGACCCATTGCAGCTGATCGTAGATCCAATTTTGCAAGTCGTCGCTGTTGCGGAATCGTTGCAGGCGGGTCTGGAGATCGGGTGGCAGATCGGGCCCGGCAGGCGCTGCGGCAAGCGGTTGATAAAGCAGGAGCCAACCGGCCAGCAGGATGAAGGGCCGGAAAACATTGGGACAGAAATGGTAGAAAAGTTTCCGCATCCGGGCCTTGAAGATACTATAGGCTGGTCACAACTTGAAACCGGCGTACAGATAGAAGCGGTTGGGTAGGTTGCCTTCCAGCGGCCGCAGGAAGCGAAGGCCCAGTGTCGGGCCGGTGCGGACACGACCAACCTGGAGGTCGATGAAGGGCTGGGCGTTCCAACTACCGATCCAACGGGTATTGCCGGTCTGGGTGGTAGCGGCGGTCATAACCTGGGTTGGCAGGAGCTGGGCGGTGAAATAGATGGTGCTGGTCGTCGTCGTTTGTTCGGAGAAATTGATCTGTGCGGTTGCGCCGATGCCGATGCCGATCCAGTTGTTGAGATTGTACCGGAAATGCAGGGGTGTCAGGTCCAGGGAGTTTCGCCGGGTCACCGTTTGAATCCGGGTCCCGGTGATCACATACAGCTGGCCAAGGATGGTGGTGTCCCGGTTGGTGCTGATGAGTGCACCTGCATATTGCTCCTGTTCGAGCAGCACGACCGATGCTTCCGCCTGTAAATAGGGGCGCCAGGGCGAATAGGGGGCCAGCACGTAGCCGATCTGGAGCGGACCGGTGGCCGAATAGCTGCCGTTGGCGGGAAGATAGTTGTAGCCAAGCATAATCCCGGGTGAGATGCCTTTGATAAAGCGCGCGGTGGTTTTGTTGGTGGTCAGGGGCGGGTTATTGTCAAAGGTGATGGATGCCCGGGTGCTAAACGGGATCTTTTTTGGCCGGTGTTTGAACCGGATCGTGAATTCGATATAGCCTGTGGTCGAATCGGGATCGGCCACGATTCCCTGCTGGAGGCCGGGAAGATAGATGTTGGAAAAGGTGAAAAAAAGGCTATCGTTCCGGCGGAAACTATCAACGCAGCTTTGACCGGCGTAGGCGGAATCGCACCAGCGGCAGACGGGGCTGAATCCTTTTATGCGGATGGTCTTTGGGTTCAGTTCCGGCGGAATGCCTACGGCAAGTGCAATTTTCCGGGTCGGGCCTTTACCCGTGTTCTGGAAATTGACCCGATAGTCCAGTTCTTTCCGGTTGGACAGGAACCGATAGTTAATACGGTGGTGCAGCAGCTGGATGCGGTTGGGATCGTGGGACGCGACGACCTGCAAGTCCAGCTGGTACAATTGGGGTGGAAGGGTTGGATCGTCCGGTATCATCATCCCGATCAGGGATACGGTGGCGTTGGTGTCGTGGATCATACCGGGAAGGGTGTTCATTTCCAGGAAGACAAACTTTTCCTCGTTGTGGCCGATCGCGGGAAAACGAATGACGGTGTGGCGCGAGAAATCGTTTTGCAGCGTATGCAGCAGGGCGCGGGTCTGGCCGGCATAAGAAAAATTGTCACCGGCGCCGGGGTCAGAAAATGAGGCTGATGCGGATCGGGTCAACCCGCCGGCGCTTCGGGCGGCTGGTATGCTGTTGGTCATCGGGCCCGATTCAAGTGCAGGCCCCCGGTCGAGTGCTGCCAGCAGGTTGTTCAGGTCCGAAGGTTGCTGATGGTCGTAGAAGCGTTGATCGGCCAGGGCAAGGCCGTCGCGTTGGAATTGTCGTTCGTTATAGAACAGGACGATCGAGCCGCCGAGCCTGTCGGCTAACCGGTTGCGATAGCCGATAACTGCAACAAAGTTTTCTCCCGGTCTGGGGTTGCGGTTAACCTTCATTTCGAGGTCGTCGTCGCTGTGGAAGAAATGGGAGGCCCAGGTATTGTTGGTTTTGGAGCCTTTTTTTACCCGGACGGGTCTTGGCCGCGTTGGGGGAGCGTTACCGTCATCGTAGTTATTGGTGGCGTACAGGCGTACCTGGTATATGCCGCTGTCGCGGTAAAGGTAAGATGGTGCTTTATCGAAGCTAAAGCGGCCGTCGCCCAGCTCCCAGAAATAGCTGTAATAGGCAGCGGGCGCCCCGGCCAGCTGACGCAGGGGGCGGAGGGTCGCGGAGAAATGGAGGCTGTCGCCTTTCTCTTCGATCCGGATCTCCGGAGGTATGGAATCCTGCGCCCTGGCCTTTATGCCGGCGCAGACCAGGAACAATACTATGAAGCTTGCTCGCTGCATGCGTGGTCAATTAACGGATTGAAAGATAACTAAATTGCTCTTATATCAACCAGGACCGGTTTTTGTTACCCGTTTCGCTTTTTATCGGATATTCGCCCCACAAATTATCGCGATGACGGTCCATGGCGATCAGCAATATATCGAAGCGCTGCTACAGAATGATGTCCCGATGGTAGACCGGATCTACCGGCTTTTTTCGCCCGCAATCCGCCGCTTTATCCGGCAAAATGGCGGCGGGGATGATGACGCGGCGGATATTTTCCAGGAGGCGCTGGTTGACATTTATCATCAGGCACGATACAAGGCGTTGGTGTTGACCTGTCCTTTTGAGCCTTTCCTCCTCCTGGTCTGCAAGCGTAAATGGATCAACGAGCTAAAAAAAAGAGGCCGCAGCCCGGTAACAAAGGCGCAAGATGATTTATCTGATTATGGTGAAGATGTATTTGCCCATGCGGAGCGGTTGATCAACGAGGAGGAAAAAGCGAGGCTATTCCTGGATCAGCTGGCCCGGCTCGGGGAAAAGTGCAGGGAGATCATCCGTTTATACTTATCCGGCAGGCGGCAGGAGGAGATTGCCGCCGAGCTCGGGGTGACCTATGGGTATTTACGAAAAAAGAAGTCGGAATGTATGGCGACGCTCCTGGCTTATGTGGAGGAGGCGCGCGCCGTCGCAAACCAATAATTATTCGGCAATGGCTACCTACGATACCTCACATATTATTCAATACGTGGACGACGAGCTCTCCGCGGATGAACGGCGGGCGTTCGAGGCCGAGCTCGAGCGGGATCCCGCGCTGGCAGCCGAGACCGCACGTTACCGCGAGCTAAGGTCGGTACTGGCCGAACGGTTGCGGGAAGATCCGGGTGCGGATGCCTTGAAGGCGACTCTCGGGGACATGCGCGGTCGTTATTTTGGCGGCGCGTCCGGCGTCGGCGGGGCTAAGGTACGGCCGATGCTCCGGTATGTCATAGGTATCGCGGCTTCGGTGGTGCTGATCGTGGCCGGATGGTGGTTGTTTGGTGGTAATGGGCCGAGCCTTCAGGACCTGGGTCGCACCGAGATGGTGACCAGCGTGGAGCGAGGCGGGCAGTCGGATTCTATTGTACAGAAGGCGGCGGAGCGGTTCAATGCCGGCCAGTTCGAGCTGGCGTTACCGTTGCTTGATCAGGCGGTGAAGGCGGATAGCGGCAGTCAACTGGCGCAGTTTTATCGCGGGGTTACGTTGTGGCAGCTTGGCCGGTTGGCGCAAGCGCGGGTTGACCTGCAAAAAGTGTATAGCAGCGGGTCTTTATTACAATATGAGGCGGCTTTTTATTTGGCGTTGAGCTATGCGAAGGAAAAGAATCCGGCGGCGGCATTGGACTGGCTGTCGCGGATTCCGGACGATGCACCGATTGCGGCGAAAGCCAGGGAGCTTAGAAAGATGTTGCAACCCGCCCGATGAGCGGGTTTTTTTGTTGTAATAACTGTTTGATACAGAATGTATTAGAAATATTTTCAAAAAAGAGGGGTAACAAAGGGGGGGTCCGGCTGATATAAGAGTAAAAACACAGCATTATGAAAACTCTTGCAATTCTTCTGATCGCCAGTGGCACTTTGGTTGCCAATCATTCTTTTGCTCAGGTACGGCTTGGCGGCGGCGCGCGTTTGGCAGCCGGGGCCAGCGTAACCTCGCCGAGTCTCAGCCATGCCATGCGGGCTACGACCGCTACCGTGAAAAGTACCTCCCAGGCCACGGTGAAGGCCGGGCATGAGGCGGAGGTCAAGACGGCTACTACCGCAGATAAGACGGCTACTACCGCAGATAAAACGGTGCGTGCGGCCGATCAAACGGCGGTGAACAGCTCGGCAACGGCCGCGACCTCGGCTAATGGTGCAGCAAACCAAACGGCGGCCACTTCGCAGACGGCTGCGCAGAGCAGGGCGAAAGTGAAGGCCAATTCGAATGTCAATGGTCAGGTCAATACCAACAGTGGTCAGGTCAAAACCAGCACAGATGTCCATGCAGCAGCGGCGGTAAATGCCGGGAAGCAGTAATCCCTATGGACACGCGCGGCGGCCGCCCTGCGGGCGGCCGCTTTTTTTAAACCAATAGCATTATTTATGATGAATACCATTTTGATCGCAAAACTATTAGCAGCAGGTATTTCGCTGGCCGCACCGGCACAGGATACCGCCGGCAGAAATGATTCGACGGTCGCCGCGGAGAAGACTCATTTGAACGTGGGTATTACGTATAATTCGACAATGAATTATTATGGCCGTACGGACAGCCTGAAAAGTAGCGGGATCTATCCCTTTATCGGCGTTACGCTGAAAGGGGGGTTATATGCGAATGCCAGTTTTATTTTCATCCAGAACAGCCAGCGGAGGGAATATGCGGCCACGGTGCTGGAGGGCGGATATAATTTTGACAGCAGGAACAAGCATTGGGCGGGGAACCTGTCGGCTACTAAGTATTATTATCAGCAGAATACGGACCTTGTGCAGTCGGTCATCAAAGGGATGGCGGCAGCCAGCGTCACCAATCTAAACAAGATCGTGAATGTCAATGTAGAAGCCGATGCGCGGTTCAGCGACCAGGTCGACGCAGGGTTTCAGGGCGGCCTCGATCATACGCTGCGATTCCAGCGGCTGTTCAGCCGCAAAGACGTGTTGGTGATCGATCCGACCGCTACGGTGTATGCGGGAACCCAGCATTTCACGCAGACTTTTTTGGAGCAGCAGAAGTTTCTTTTTCTGCCGGCCGGGGAGCAGGCGCTAACGACGAATAGTCAGGTTTTCTCGGTGCTGGCTTATGAGGGTAGCTTGCCGATAGTCTATGGATATAAGGGCTTAAACCTGGTGCTGGATCCGGCGTATATTTTGCCTCAGCATGTGCTGAATTCGAGCGGGCAGGTCGAGGCGCCGGGGTCCGTGAATGGGCTTTTCTATATTACGCTTACAGCAAAGTTTAGCTTGTAGCGAAACGATAAGCGCTTTGTGATAGGGTACGGATCAGTTAGATGTATGTCGGTTTTTCAATTTGCGAGGGGAGAAGAAGCAGTGGGCACGAAAGGGCGCAAAATAACGCTCGCCCGGCGCGGGAAAAAATAGACGTCGATACAAAATCGGTGTGAGGATTTTTCTCTAATGCTGTCGTTGATCCACGACAGCGGGCCGAAGGCAGGCGATGGGCGGGGGTGCCAGGCGGACAGCGGGCCGCGGGGGCGGGAAGCGGACGGCGGGGTCAACCGTCGATCAACTGATGGCGGATGGCATAGCGGGTGAGGTCCGCGTTTGTGGCCAGCTTTAATTTTTGCAATATCCGTGTCCGGTAGGTGCTGACGGTGGTCGGGGTCAGGGAGAGGCTGCGGCTGATCTCAATCAGTGGCGTGCCGCCGGCCAGCAGCCGGAAGACTTCGAATTCACGGGGGGACAGCTTCTGATGCAGGAGGTTGTTGTCGCCGGCGTTGGCGTTTTCCATCAGCTGCTCGGCGACGGTGGGGGTGATATATCTACGCCCCTGAAGGACATGGCGGGTCGCGGCAATCAATTCGGTGGAGTCCATATTCTTGGTGAGATAACCTGCGGCGCCGGCCTTGAGGGCGCGAAGCGCATATTGCTCCTCCGGATGCATTGACAGGATCAGAACGGGAAGATCGGGCTGGCGCTCCCTGATGCGGGGCAGCGCCTCGAGGCCTCCGGCTAAGGGCATCGACAGATCGGAGATCACAAGGTCCCAATCGGCGTCCTGCACTGCCTTCATCAATTGTTCGCCATCGGCGACGAATGCGATCCGGGCGTCAGGGTATTCCGCGCGGAGGATCTTCTCCAACCCCTGCCGAACGACTTCATGATCGTCTGCAATGAGTATTCTCCACATACTGAAAATTAAATAAATTATGTTAAACCCGTATATTATAGTATTTTTCTAATATGGGTCTATCTGGTGTTTCACTGTCCGTCTGCCTGTTTTATCTGGCCATCTGCCCCATGACCGCCTGCTCCGGGAAGCGGCAGCAAGGGTACACGCCAAGATTCGAAGCCGAGGCGAGGTCCGGGAAGGTACTGACGCTGGGGGTGCCGGGGAAGTCTCTATATGAAACCGCCGACCTGCTGGTCCGGTATCTGAACGATCACCTGGACAGCGTGAAGATCCAAACAGTGGCCTGCTCCGGCATGGATGACTACCAGGAAAAGCTCCGGAACGGTTATTTCGACCTTACCGTGATCAACGGCCCGCAGTTGCTGGGCGCGGAACACAATGGCTATCGGGCAGTCGGCCAGATCTCAGATGCCTCAAAGGCCGTCATCCTGGTCCATAAGGACTCGGGGATCCATCGATTTTCGGATATCCGGGGGCAAACCATCAGTCTTGCGGGAAAAAACAGCCTTTCGGGAGCGATGATGCCACTGATGTTCCTCTACCGGCAAGGCATCGACGTCAACGGCGCCCTTCGCCGGATCTACGCACCCTCCAACGAAGCGGCGATACTGAATGTCTATCTGGGCCATTCGTCCATGGGCGCCGCATGGAAACCTGCCTGGGAGATATATCTCCGGCAACGGCCGGAAATCGGCAGTAAGGTGGAGGCCCGTTGGGAAACGCCACCACTCGTCAATGCCGGAATCCTGCTCCGGATGTCGATCGACAGCACCCTCGGGACGAAGATATCCCGGCTCTTCTTCCAAATGAATGCGGACGAAGAAGGACGGCGGGCCTTGCAGCGATTGAACATCAGCGGGTTCGAGCCGGCCGACAGCAGCAGCTTCCGGCCGATGGAGGCATTCCTGCGGGAATATAATGCGGTCATTCATTGAAGTTGCAATTCTATATATGCCCCTTATCGCCAACCGCTTAAAAAAATTCTGGCCCGATACGATCCGGGGGCAGCTGGTGCTGGGCATCGTGCTGGTCCATTTTGCGCTGATGTCCGTGCTCGTACTGGATATGGTCAGGAGGCAGCTGCGCTTTCTGCAAAGACAAAACCAGGAACAGACACTTAGCCTTGCCAACGATCTGGCCGTGAACTCAGGCACCTATATCACCGGCAATGACTATGACGGTCTCGAACGGATAACCCTTTCCTACAGGAATTTCCCCAACCTCGAGTATGCCATGATCCTCTCCCCGGACAATGTGGTCCTGGCGCATAGCGATGTCGGATTGCAGGGGGAAAGGGCGGTCGACAGTGTCAGCCGAAGGCTGCGGCAGGAACCCCGAAGCCAGATCCTGCTGCGGGATGATCATATCCTCGATGTGGCCGCGCCGGTATTTCAGGACGACAAGATCGTCGGTTGGGCGCGGGTAGGGGTCAACCAGGATTATATTTACGCCAACCTGATGTCGATCATCCGGAACGGTCTGCTGTATGTGCTCGCTGCCATGGTAATAGGAGTGCTGGTAGCCCTGTATATCGGTAAAAGGCTTACCGCCGCGCTGACGAGACTGGTGGCTGCGGCGGAATCGATCCGGAGCGGTGACCGGAGCAGGAGGGCCGCACTGTCAGGAAGTTATGAGATCATCCGGCTTGGGGCGGCCTTCAACGGGATGCTGGATGTCCTGGTCTCCAATGAACGAAACCTTGCCACAGTGCTGGAGAACATGCCGGTCGGGGCCTATATCCTGCAGGATGACCGGTTCGTCTTCGTCAACCCCGTCTTTGCGCAGATCACCGGGTACAGCCGGGAAACGATCCTTGGAGACCTTCGGCCGGATCTGCTTGTCCATGAAGCGGACCTCCCTATAGCGCGGCGGCGTTATCAGCTGAGGAGCAGCGGCGCCGTTCGCAAAGATCATTATACCCTCCGAATCATCCGGAGCGACGGATCGGTCATTTTCGTCGAGGCCATCGTTTCCCGGATCGTCTATAACCAGCGGCCGGCGACGATCGGGTCGGTGACCGATATTACGGACCGGCTCCAGGAAGAGAACCGGATCAACAAGGCGGTGATCGACGCGCAGGAGAAGGAGCGCATGCAGATCGGGATGGAGCTGCACGACCATGTGCAGCAGATCCTGGCGGGCTCGCTGCTGACGCTGGACTTCGCCAGAACCCAATTCGATGACCGGGCATTGGCTATGGATGCCTTGCAGGATGTTAAAGGCTTTGTGAATCAGGGTATCCACGAGCTCCGAAGGCTTTCGCATCAACTGGCGCCGGCCATGCAGACGCCGGAAGGGTTGCCCGAAAAGATCAATGAGCTGGTGGGCAGCATGAATGCCACAGGCCGCCTCGAGATCGCGGTGGAGACGGATGCGTTCCTGACTTCGGAGAAGGAGGAGCTTGAACTGGCGATATATCGGATCGTGCAGGAGCAGCTGAATAATATCCTGAAGCATGCGGGCGCCAAACGGGTCTCGATCCAGCTCAAACATACCGACGACGGGTTATTGTTGTCGATCCGCGATGACGGCAAGGGGTTCGATCCGGCAGAGCGGGCGCCCGGAATAGGACTGGAGAATATCCGGCGCAGAGCGGTGGCGATGAACGGCGAGTTGAAAATACTCTCGGCGCCGGGGAAAGGATGTGAGCTGCTGTTGCAGGTTCCTTATGGAGGCGGGTAAATGTGAGGAAGAAATTCTACAATTTTGTTATTCAACTCTGAAGTATAGCTGGAAGACGGCACCCTGATCCGGAATTCCCTCGCCGCGGATAAAGCCGCGAATATTGTCCATGATCCTTCGGCAGATCGCCAACCCGATGCCGGTGCCGGGATATTGGTCGCGGCCGTGCAGCCGCTCGAACATATCAAAGATCTTTTCCGACTGCTCCGGCGCAAAGCCTATCCCGTTATCGCGGATCTCAATCCGATGAAAACGTTCGGCGCCATAGACACCAGCCATCTCCGGCATGCGCATAGTAGTGGCCGTTATTGAAACGACCAGCGGCCGGGCCGGCGGTCGGAATTTTATCGAGTTGCTCAACAGGTTGGAAAACAACTGCCGCAGCTGGAAGGGAACGCCCTTCACGACGGGGAGCCGGCCGCAGGTAAGTTGCGCCCCCACCTGATCTATGGAATCCTGGAATTCGGCAATGACCCCGGCGAGAAGGGGGTTGAGATCGACCGCTTCCAGGGTTCCGGCGGCGCCTGCGACGCGGGTGAAGGAGAGCAGATCGTCTATCAACTGCTTCATCCTCCTGGCGGCATCCGCCGAACGCTGAAGGTAGAGCTGTTGCTGTTCCGGCGGCAGCGTCTCACCATTTTCGCCGAGTATGGCAGAGTAATACATCAGGATCTTGCGTAAAGGCTCTTGCATGTCGTGGGCGGCGGCGTATGCGAACTGCTTCAATTCATTATTTTGGGCCTCGAGCTGCAGCGCATAGTGCACCAGCTTGTCCTCTGCCTGTTTGCGTTCCGTCAGGTCCCGCGTTACCTTGGAGTACCCGACGACCTGTCCGCCGGCGTCGTGGAGGGCGGTAATGACGATACTGCCCCAGAAGGCGGTGCCGTCTTTTCGAAGGCGCCATCCCTCATGAGTGGCCTTGCCTTCCCGGGCGGCCCGGAAGATGAGCTGCTCAGGCAGTCCGGCCTCCCGGTCTTCCTGGCGGTAAAACATCCGGAAGTGCATCCCGACCGCTTCCGCTTCCGTGTATCCTTTTATCTTTTCGGCCCCCTTGTTCCAGTTCCGAATGACGCCATCCCGGTCCAGCAGGAGAATGGCATAGTCTTCCACCTCACCGATCATGAGATGATACTGCTCTTCGGTATGTAACGAATTATCGCCTACGGGGTTAACGGGCGTATATAGCATATTATACCGCGGTCGCAATAAAGGTGCCATTTGTCCCGGCCCGTGGCGATTTACCTTAACTTTGAAAGTCGGCCCATTCTTTGAATCAGCGTAAGTGAACAAAAAACCAATTTGTCAATGACGAGCGGGGAACCATATATCCTGGTGGCTGATGACGATCCGGAAGACCAGGAGATGCTGGCCGAGCAATTCCGCCGGAGCGACCCCGACGTCAGGTTCCGGTGGATGGCAAACGGATATGAAGTACTCGACTATCTTCGGACCTGCCCAACGGAGGACCTCCCCCGGCTGATGGTGATCGACTATAAGATGCCCGGGATCACCGGCGCGGAAGTATTGCAGTGTATCCAGCACGAAGAGCGGTTACGGCATATCCCGAAAGTCATCTGGAGCACCTCCAATAACCAGGAGTATATCAAAGAAGCGCTGAACAGTGGGGCGGATGACTATTTTGCCAAGCCGGTTGATATGCTTTCTTTTGACAAGCTGGTCGGGAAGCTCACTCAACTATTCCGGGCAGGTAAAAGCAATGGCGATAATGATCCAGACTGAGGGTCTGCCTAATTCGTGGGGTTGGTGTTGTCAATGACGTCCCGGCCGTCCCGCTGAGCCAGCCGGTTGAGGAGGATGTTCCAGATCTTTGGATCCAGCATGGTCCCCCCTTCCTTGAGGAGCCGGAGCTCGTTCTCTCTGATCCGTTGCAGGACGGTACGGAGCTGGTCATCGGAAGCACCTGAGTCTAAACCAGTTAGAAATGCTTTCATGTCTGCTGTAATACCATCCCTAATTTCACGGACTGTTGAATTTTCGGTGATCATAGAGATTGCCTATGGGTCGCCCATATACCCGCAAATCCCAAACCGATGCCGCTGGGATCGGCGAAATGAAGAAAAATTAATCTCCGGCTGTGGTTTACTCCGGCCATTTTCTAGGCAGATATACCTAAGATTTGGAAAGAAAAGGTTTGCCGGGCAATATTCGCGCGCTCCAGGCGATTTTTACTTTGAACAGCTTATTCTCGAGCAGGTAAGGGACGAACCGACGGAAGACGCGTAAAACAAGCTGGCCCGAAATGCTTTTGCTGACGGGTCCGCGGCATCCGGCCCGGCGTCCGGCACGTACAGGTAAAACAAGCTGGTCCGTTCTTCATCCGGATCCCTGAACGTCAATGACCCTAACGAAGACCGATGCTGTCCGTATCCCTCGTTCCTATCGAAAGACCAAAAGCATTGCCCCTGCCGGAAAAATATTTCGCACGCAGCTTAGGTTGAAAAGCTCCCGCCTGACCGGCGGGAGTTTTATTTTTACTGCCCGGGAGCATAGCGGCGTTGGGTTCCAAAGCACGGTGGCAGTGGGGTTATCGTAAATGTCCGATGTTTTTCTTCGGATAGTACTCGGAGCTAAGTATTGTCCAGTAAGGACCCGTGAGTTTTGTGTTGACTTATTAACAGAAGGTGGAAAAATATTGGGATTTGCGATTGGGGTGTTGCAACTTTATATGGTCAAAGCGAAACGACGTACTCTGTTTAATGTCCAAATCCGTTTAGCAAGTCCAATGTCCAACGAATCCAATGTCCTAAAAATCCAATGTCCTGATAATCCAATGTCCTAAACGTTTTGACCCGATAACCCCTTGAAAGCTGTTGACGTGCTTTCCCTAAGCTAGTCATTGAACTGAGCCTGCCGGATTCCGGCGGGCCTTTTTTAATTGGAAGCCGATCGGGTGGCTCCCGCAAACTGTTGGATGCCATTAACTTTTGGGATCGGCGAATTGGACCTCCCGGTTGATCAGCAAGTTATGGAGGATACGCCAGATATCCGGGTCCAGGACGGCGCCTTCCTCCTGCAGTAATTGCTTCTCCTTCCGACGGATACGCCGGGCAATAGTCCGTAACTGGTTGTCGGAAGCGCCTGATTTCAAGCCCCGAAGGAAAATCCTGGTATCGGCGATTATCGCTAACCTGAGGGAAGATGAGTTGTAAAGCCCGCTGATCATATTCACCTTTGCATTCACCTTAATGGTTATCTGCAATTTCCGGACCATTGATAGGAGGCTGACGCAGGGCCCTTTTTATTATATTGTCCGAATTGTCCTATAGATCGGGTATCCATTCGTTTTGCCGCCGGGATGTCGCCGATATCTTTGTGAAATGAGCAGGAGGCCCGAAGTAATCCTTATTGATGATGAGTGTTGTACACTGGAGCTGAACAAGCTGTCGGTGAAAACCGTCATGCCGGAGGCCGAGGTGCGCGGCTTCCTGTCGGCCCGCACCGCGCTCGAATATTTGAGGCACAAGGACGCGGATGGCGCTGACGCCGGCAGCGGGCACGGTATCATTGTCTCCGATCTCCATATGCCCGTCGTGGACGGGTTCCAGTTCCTCGATGAGTTTGACCTTCTTCCTTCGGTGGTGCGTAACCGATATGCAGTATTTATCCTGTCCGCCGATGCCGATACCGCCGATAAGGAGCGGCTGGTCAAGAAGCCCAACCTGGCGGGATTCTTTTCAAAGCCATTGACCGTCAAAAAAATCGCTGTTATTCTCCGGCAGGCCGGGTATGCCGCTTAAATAAGTGAGCCCGTTAATGTCCAGTATCCAAGCAGAAAAGAGAGGGTTTCACGGTGGAACCCTTTTTGTAATTATGCCCCTGGCCCTGTTCACTTCCATCGAATGCTGCAGGTAGTTCCGTTGAAATTCCAGCGGGGTTTGACCGGTCTTTTTCCGGAACAGCCGGATGAAATAAGAATTGTCTTCATAACCCAGGTCGAACGAGATCTGGGCGACCGTGAGCATGGTATGGATCAACATGCGCTTGGATTCGAGGATGATCTTGTCGGTGATGAGATCCGATACGGTCTTATTGAGGATGAGCTTAACGGTCCGGTTAAGATTCCGTTCCGACATATACATCATTTCCGCATAGCGGGCGGGCGACTTGGTCTCCCTGAAGTGACCTTCTATCAGGAGTTCCAGTCGACGAGTATGGGCAAGCTGGATATGGTGGTGCGGTTTCAGCTGGTCGGCCGGAAGGTAGAACCGGGATAAGTCGATATACAACACGTCCAGGAGGGAGCTGATCTTCTGGAACTTCATCAGAGCGGCCTGGCGGTATTCGTTCAGGATAACGCGATAAATTTCTTCCATTTTCTTCAGCTCGTCCGGCTTCAGACGGATCAACGGCGAACACCTGGTGCTGCCGAAGAATGGGAACTGGTCAAGTCTTTCATGTGAGAAGTAAAGATTATAGAAGTCCCTGTTGTGAAAGATGATATAGCCGTCGGCGTCTGCGGAATTCTCCCACCAATGCACCTGGCCGGGAAAGATCAGGAATACGCTCCCCGGCTGGATCTCATAGGTTTGGAAATCGATCTCATGGATGCCTGTTCCCCGGGTAAACAGAAGGCTTACATAAAAGACGTGTCGATGGGGCACAAGAATGGTTTGCTGGTGCTGTTTCATATGCTCCGCGAAGGTATTGGCATAGAAGTCCGTCTGCGTCCCAATGTATTGGAAATCAGAAATGTCATAGACCGGAATTCGTTTAGGGGCCATATAGCAAGATTAAAAATTGTCCGGATAGTCCCCTGGACGGTTTCGCATTCCTGAAACATCTCCTGATACAGGCCAATTTCCACTGACACGGTCAGACGAAGGAGCCGTCGGCCTGACGGCCCGCTTATCCTTTTTTCTTGTCGGGAACCTTCGCGCCCTCCTGACGAGCTTCTGAAAGTCCGATGGCGATGGCCTGCTTGCGGCTCGTCACCTTTTTTCCGCTGCGGCCGCTCATCAACGTACCCTCATTTCTCTCCTTCATTGCCTTTTCGACCTTGTCTTTTGCTTTTTGTGAATACTTTGCCATATTCAATGTGTTTATAAAACAATCACTAAAAAAGCAAGCCAATGGATCCGCGGGAAAATAATCCACATGATCTGATCCGTCAGGCGTTGCCAACCTGGAGATTATGATCCTTGGTGCTATGGACAGGAGATTTGGAAGGTTTGTTATTGTTGTCGGGGGTGTTCCTTTTGACCAGGAAGAGGCATGCGATCAAGACGACGATAGCGCAGGTCTTTAAAAAAGAGTCTAGGTTAGGCTGGATGGTGTCTTTCATAACCAATTGATTTTAAAAGGGAGACCAGGAACGCATAAATGCCGGATTAAAATTACATTAAAAATCGATAGAACCAAAGGCGGTTTTGTTAATGTGCGGGCGGCGGGGGACGCGAATAAAAAAGCCGCCCCGGGAAGTACCCGAAGCGGCTGCTGTTGATGGGGTGACTCTTAATTACTTAGTATTCTTTTCCGGATTGAGTGCTTGTTTGATCCTTTCGAGCACATCCTGCAGGTGATATTTGCTGATCTTGTCGGTCTCCTTAGGGATGGCGACGGTAATCTCGTTTCTAAGCTCCACCAGTTGCGCTCTCGCTATAGACGGGATATCGGTGTTCTTGATATCGCCGGTGAAGATAACGAGGCCCCTGGGCAGTCCGGGTGGCAGCGTCACGGGCGGTGCGGGGTTTACGAGGTTGTCCAGCGCTTCGATATAGACCTTCTGGAGATCCCGGCGATAGATGTCGATGGGAGCGCCGGCGGGCAACTCGCTCCACACTCCCCGCTTCGCATCCGTAAGCAGGTCGTCGACCGTATAGGCGGCGGCGCCATAGCGGCCGGTGCAGACCGTGAGTCGATACAGGCGGGCGGCGCCCAAAAGGCTCCGCAAGGTGTTGGCCTGCACCCGGCTGACGATCTCTTCGGTACCGGGGTTGGCGAATTTATTCAGCACATCCTTGTTCAGCAGCCAGGCCGGTGTGGCGAATAGCTGTTTGGTAAGGAAATCCACCGCTTCTTTTTGGGTGGCTTTAGGGGTCGGCTCATAAACGTCGCCGGACTGCTCCACGCTTTTGAAGGTCTCCTGCACGCCGCCGACGTTCTTTGTCACGTGACCCATCCAGCGGGCGAATTCGTCGACGAGGACGCCGTATTCTTCGTCGAGATTTTCATACTGGTCTGCCTCTTCCCGGCACCATTCGGGAAGATTCGGCAGGATGCGTTTCAGATTTTTAATCCCGTAGTCGCCTGCCTTCATGGCGTTATCGCCGAGGTCTTCGGTTTGGGAACGAGGGTCGAAGTTCTGCCCTTCGCCGCCGAACCACAAGCGGGGATTTTTCAGGCTGTCGATCGCGAGTTTATTCATGACCTTTTTATCCTCTTCCTCATCCTTCGCGTCGGGATCGTATTTATAGCCCCATTCGATCGCCCATTTGTCATAGTCGCCGATGCGGGGGTAGAGCCCTTTCGGGGTGATATTATCTTCGGGCTGCGCCACGTAGTTGAACCGGGCATAGTCCATAATGGAAGCGGTATGGCCGTTGGCTTCGACCCAGGCCTTGTCGCGCAATTTTTCAACGGGCGTCTTGCTGCTGCTGCCCATATTGTGGCGAAGGCCCAGCGTATGCCCGACTTCGTGAGAGGAGACGAAACGGATGAGGTCGCCCATCAGCTCGTCGTCATACTTCATCCTCCGGGCCCGGGGATCTACCGCGGCCGTCTGGATCATATACCAGTCATGCACGAGCTTCATTACGTTGTGATACCATCCGATATGCGATTCCAGGATCTCGCCGCTGCGGGGGTCGGCGACATTGGGGCCATAGGCGTTCTCGATATCGCTGGCGAAGTAGCGGATAACCGAAAACCTGGCGTCTTCGAGGCTCATGGTCTTGTCGTTCTCCGGCCATTCCTTGCCGACGATGGCGTTCCTGAACCCGGCTTTTTCAAAGGCGGCATTCCAGTCGTTGATGCCGGCGATCAGGTAGGGCCGCCATTTTTTCGGCGTGGCGGGATCGATATAATAAACGATCTGCTTTTTTGGTTCGACAAGTTCGCCGCGTTTATATTTCTCCAGGTCTTCATCCTTCGGCTCCAGGCGCCAGTGGTGGATGAAGTCGTCGGTATAGATGCGCTGCTGGTCGTCGCTATAGACCGTATATTCACTGATGAAGAAGCCCACACGGGGGTCGAAGGCGCGTTTGGCCATCGGCACTTTGGGAAGGAGCAGGAAGGAATTGTTCAATTCCACTGTAACAGCTCCGGCGGCGTCTTCAGCGGGCAGGGACCCAACCGGCGCGCGGCCGGGGGCAGCGGGTGCAGCGGGTGCCGGTGACGCAGTAAAGGTCTTCACCGTGCGGATCTCGGTATTGATGGGATAGGTATGGATGTTTTCGATATAGGACCGGTCGGCCGCAAGGGCGGCGAGGTTGAAGCGGCGTTTGATGGCCGGGGTCAGACTAACGACCTGGTTGTCCCCTTTGAAGAAGTCGGTGACGTCGATGACAACGGTGCCGGAGGTGGAGTCTGCGCTTTTGCCATAGGCCTTGACGTCAAACTCCGCGGCAATTGGGTTCATATTGGAATTCCTTACCGCCTGGGCGATCGGCTGGCTGGAATCTTTGGCCACGCTGACGATGGTCAGCACGTTCAGGAAGACGGTGTGGGTAGGACCTTTTTCCCAGCGGATGGTCTGGACATTGATCTGCTCGCCGCCGTAGTTACCACCGGCAGAAGTTTTATCGTACCGGGTGGTGACGAGGATATCCCGGCCAAAGATGGAGTCGGGGATCTCGAAATACCATTTATCCTCCACCTTATGGACGGTGAAGAGGCCGGGATGAGTGATGGCTTTGTCGGTGATGACTTCGTGATAAGGTTTTGGCGGCTCGGGTCTTGCACCGCCGGGGGCGCCGTTGCGTCCGCCGGGAGCGGCTGCGGGGTTACCGCCGGTTGGATTGGGATTGCCGGGGCGCTGCTGCGCAAATGCTGCCGAAAACCCGGTGACCAATAGAAAGACGGTCAAAAGTCTTCTCATAAAGTTGATGTGCTTGGTTTTACAATTTGAATATGAACCGGGTTTCGCCCGATTCAGGGTGCTGAATTTAACGCAAGCGGGGACTTTGGGGGCATTAAAATATGACGAGTGGGAAAAGGAGAGCAGCGGGCGGATTAATGTGCGGGTGCCCCCTGAGGTGAATGGGTAATTTGGCAGGCCTTCAAATCTTTAAAAGAATCCTAAAATTGTCCTATTCGGGCATTTTGGCTTTGAGCCGATATTTTCCTCCCCTAACTTCATTGTCGTTAACTAAAACCTTTAACTTCAAGCCTCGACCAGATGAAAGTCAATACTACGCCTAAGCGCTTCCTTTCCGTACGGCTGTCTTCGGAAGAACTGGAAGAAGTCTATCAGCATTCCAAGAGCTCCGCCTGTCGCAGTCTTACAGAGTACGTCAAAAAAGTCCTCACCAAAAAGCCGGTTACCGTGAAAGTCCGCAATCAGTCCCAGGATGATCTGCTGGCGGCGATGATCGGGATCAAGGGTCGTCTCGATCAGTTGGCAGAGCAAGCCCAGGACAAGAGTGAGGGGGACCTACTCCGCGAAATTGCCGAGATCAGGGTACTGGCCCGGCAAACCTTTGAAAAATGGAACCAGGAATAGATGGGACCATTATCAGGCATCAGCGGTTATTTTACGCTTTCATAGGTGCAAACCTTTAAAATCAGCGGCTTTAGACGGCTAAGGATACTTTTTATCATAAATATGTCGCTAAAGGGCAAACCTCTGCCGCCATGCGCCACAAATCCCTTGTGCTATTCATCCTTTCGATGTCTTCATTTGGTGTGGCAAATGCCGCCAATCGTTATTGGGTCGGCTCGCTGTTTTCCAACTGGAACAATATCCTGGATTGGTCGACCACTTCTGGTGGGCTACCCGGCGCATCGGTGCCGGCCGCCGGCGATGTGGCAAACTTCGACAACGGCAGCACCGTGAACTGCACGATCGATGTGGCTGTAAATGTATCGGGCATCATCGTTAACGCCAGTTACACCGGAAAGATCTCGCAGGGGGCGAATACCATCGCGGTCACCGGGGCCGCCACGTTCAGTGGGGGGACATTTACCGGGGGCACGGCAAATTTCACCGTCGCCGGGATCTATACGCTTTCGGGGACGGCCTTTACGTCGACTTCAGGTATTCTCGAGCTGCAATCGAATGCAGCATTCACCAGCGGCAGTTTCCTCCATAATAATGGCACGCTCCGGTTGAACGCGACAGGTTCACCTGCGATGACAGGGACGAGTCCTTCTTTGTATGGGCTGGAAATTGTAGGCAATAACACGACTTACACGCTTTCTTCCGCCGGCAGCATCCCGGTAGCCAATACCATGAAAATCTCGGGCGCAGGAAATGCGATCATTAATACCGGCACCATCAATCTCAGCGGCAATCTCACCCTGACCAATACTGCCACCGGCGCCAATGGGACCGCTACGATCGACTTCGTCGGCGGCGGGGCGCAAACGGCTGACGGAACGGCCATCACGCTCAATGAAAGCCGGCTTCCCCTAATCGTAATCAATAAGCCAAGCGGGACCTTATCGCTGGCGGGCAACCTGTCCTTCGCTTCCAACATCACGTATACGGCGGGAACAGTCAGTCCGGGGACTTCGACCAGTTATATCGTCAACAACCTGACCATTTCCGGGAGCTTTCCTGTCTATAATCTTACCATCTCGGCCGCGGCTAACACGACCCTGACGATCGCGGCGGGAAGCACGGTCACGGTCACCGGAACGCTTGACCTGGAGAATGGTGCCAATCTTATTAATATCAATACCGGAACGATCGCGGCGCAGGGAAATATCATCGATAACAATACCAACACGACCGGGGGCGGGACGGGCACGCTGCTGATCAATGGTACCGGCGCGCAGAATCTGACCTCTACGGGAGTGATCTACCAGGGGATATTGCCCGCGGTAACCATCAACAAGGCGTCCGGAACGCTGACCCTGCCTTCGCTCATCACGACCAGGAGCAACTGGACCTATGTGGCCGGAACGATCGATGCGGCGACCAATAATTCCACCGTCGTGTTCGGGAATTCGCTTACCATCACGGGGACACATACACTAAATAATGTGACATTTGACGGCGGCGGGAACTATACGTTCACGGTAGCCGCCGGCACCACGCTGAATACGGCAGGCACGGTGACCATCAGCGGCGCCAGTAATGTGACGATCAATACCGGCACGGTCAACCTGCTTGGCGGCCTCAGCCTGACCAATACGGCGACCTCCGGTGGCGGAAGCGCGGTCCTGGCCTTTACCGGACCGGGCAGCCAGTCGATCACGGGAGCCTTGTCAATATATCAAAGTAGTCTGCCGGCCGTGACGATCAACAAACCTTCCGGAACGCTGACCTTTCCCGCACTGATCACGATCCTGGGTAACTGGACCTATACGGCCGGGACGATCGATGCGACCACGAATAATTCGACGGTTGTGTTTGCCAATACGCTGACGATATCCGGTACGCATACGTTAAACAATGTAAACTTCGAAGGAAATTTCAACAATACGTATACGGTAAGCACTGGAACGGCGCTCACGGTTGCCGGAACGCTGACGACCTCGGGGAGTTCGAATGTGATATTGAATACTCCGGTGGCCGGGGCTAACGGCATTCAGGCGCAGGGCGATGTGATCATCAATAATACGGGGGCCGGAAGCGGCGGAACAGGGGGCATCCTCATCAACGGGACGGTCAATGAGGCCTTGACCGGAAATGCCGCATCGGGTCAGGGGCAATTGCCATATGTCGCGATCAACAAAACATCCGGCACGCTGACGATGAGCGGAACGATCACGGTCACCCGAGACTGGGTATATTCCGGCGGTACCGTCAACCCGTCGACTTCGACGGTGGTCTTTGGCGGGAATAATCTTACCGTGACCAGCGCGGGGATGAGCTTCAATCATTTCACCGTCGCGGCCAATACCATTTCGCTGGGCAACGCGCTTACCGTCGGGGGAAACCTGACCATCTCGGGGGCGGGGGTGCTGGCGCCGGGAGCCAATACGATCAACCTGGCGGGCAATTGGACGAATTGGGGTCCCGCAGGGTTTACGAAGGCTACCAGCACGGTCAACTTCAACGGTGCGGCATTGCAGACGGTAACCGATCCGGGAGGAGAGAATCTGTATGCGGCAACGGTGAATAACAGCAGCACCGGCATCCAGCTGGCAAATGCGGTGTCTGTAGCCGGCACCCTGACCATGACCCAGGGCAATATCAACCTCAATGGCAACACGCTGACGCTGGGCACCGCGGCTGCCAGTCCGGGCACGTTGACGTATACGGCAGGAACGATGATCGGGACAGGTTCGTTCACCCGGTGGTATGCCGCGGCCACAGTCCCGGACCTTTCCGCGACGGGGCTCTTCCCGATGGGGACAACAACGAATTCCCGACCCTTTTATATAACGGCCCCCAGTTCCGCCCCCACAACCGGCGGGACCTTGTCAGTCGCCTATACCGATGCCAATACGAATACAGCAGTGTCTATTCCCGACGGCGCGTCGACGATCCAGGTACAAGACAATCTGAACTGGGCGGTGACGGCGGGTGGCGGCCTTGCAGCGGGAACCTATGACCTGGATGCCCAGGGCACGGGATTCGGCATGGTCGGTAATATAGCCGATCTGCGGTTGTCGCTGGTTTCATCGGTTGTCGGGACGGCGGGGGCGAACGGCGGCAATGTCAACGATCCGCAGGTCAACCGAACGGGTTTGACGGCGGCGAATCTGACCAATACTTTCTATGTCGGATCGGTCAATCTCATCAGCAGTCCGCTGCCGGTGACGCTGGTCTTTTTCACCGCGCAGGCTTTGAACGGGGAAGTAGAGCTCCGCTGGGAAACCGCGATGGAGACAAACAATGACTATTTCCAGATCGAGCGTTCCGCCGACGGCGCAAGCTGGGCGGACATTTCGAGAGTTGACGGGCACGGGACCAGTGCGGTTGAGGAGAACTATACGAGCTATGACGCGGCACCGTTGCGGGGAGAGTCGTTTTATCGCCTCGTGCAGGTCGATCAGGATGGGCATAAAACCTATTCAGAGGTGGTGTCGGTGAATATCGGCGGGGTGTCAGGGTTGAACATTTATCCAAATCCGGTAGTAGATAACCTGGTCGTCACCGGGAGTGCCGTAACGGTGGCTTCGGTACGGGTGTTTAATAGTGCGGGCAATGTGGTGGAAGTCCCGGTCCAGGGTGGGAATGGACAGGTACTCCTGAATGTTGCAGGTTTACCGAGAGGAATATATTTCCTGCAACTTGGCACGCAAACGATCCGATTCCTTAAAAAGTAAGACTTTAATCGTCGTCCTTACTCCGGGCGGCTACCTTTACAAACGCACTTCGGCGCGGGGCGGGGACGATGCTGTTCTCGCCTTTTACCGCTTTCCAAAGGACTTGGTTGAGCAGGGCATCAGGGACAGCATCCGCGCGGGTCAGGTCGAACCCTGAGGACAGGATCGCCGAGGGCGTCATCGCGGTATTACGTTGGTTGATGTCGATGGATGCGGGGACGGCATTGTATGCCGCCGGGTCAGGTGCGGCGGTGAAGCTATTAAAGAGAGGGGTCGCAGCTGCATCATACTGGCTCATCGGCGGAAGGCCAAGGATCAGTTCCATCGTGCGGAGAATGGAAGTCGTGGAATAGAGTGTATGGTCGACGGAGGCGTGCTTGATATAGGGGCTGATGACATAGGCCGGGGACCGGTGGGCATCCACGTGATCGGGGCCATCCTGGGCGTCGTCTTCCAGCACGAAGATGGCAGATTGCGGCCAGATGGGGCTATGGGAGATATGGTCTACGAGGCGACCCAGCGCCAGGTCGTTGTCGGCAATCATCGCGACGGGGGTATAGTCGCCTTTTGTCAGACCGCTGGTGTGGTCGTTCGGCAGATAGACAGTGCTGAAATGGGGGACGCCGCCGATCTTCACGAGGGAGTCAAAATCCTGCTCAAAGAGCTGTTCGCGGCGGACATCCTGGGTATCCAGGTTCCAGCCGATGTATTGGAAGCAGCGGTGGGCGGGGTCTTTGAGGATCTCGAGGGTCGGGTAGCCGTTATCCTGAAATTCGCCGTAGTTGCGGAAGGTCACGCCGGCGCGCTGACAATAATTCCAGATAAATCCTTTTGTTGGGTTGGCTACGGGACGGTGGCCGTCAAAGTCATATTCGCCGCCCCGGCCGCTGTAATTGCTGGGCCAGGTCTTTTCGGTAAAGTCGGTCGCATAGCCGGCCATCGACCAGTTATGACCGTCCGCGCTGACTTCCGCGTCGACATAAAAATTATCCAGCAAAGCGAATTGGTTCACCAGCGCGTGAGCGTTGGGGGTGACTTTTTCCCCGAACAGGCAAAGGCTGGTGTCGCCGTTACCTTGCGGCAGATCGCCGAGGACCTGATCATAGGTCCGGTTCTCTTTCAACACGTAGAATACATATTTAATAGGCGAGGTCTCGCCGGCCTTGCGGGGGATGGGGTTGCCGGTTATGCCGCGCGCTTCGCGTTCGCGTTCGGCAGAATAAGGCGTATTCGCATATACCTGGCTGGTATAGTTAGCCAGGGCTTCGGTCGAGGGCGTCGGGATGACCGACAGCGTACCTTTCAGCATACTGCCGACATATTGGTCTTTGATCTCGCCGCTCTTTTTGTAGGCGTTGCGGTTGCGCCGCTCTCCGGGTTGCGGCTCGTCGGGGTTCGGCAGGGATGAAAGTCCTTTTCCGTTTGTCACGAGGATATTTTTGGCATACACGCGCACACAGGTCGGGTACCAGCCTACGGGGATAAAACCGAGTGACCGGCTATGGCCGGGATCGGCAACATCGAATACGGCGAGGTAATTGTTGTCGGCGTTGGCGATATAAAGGGTTTTGCCGTCGGGCGCCAGGCAGACGCTGTTAGTGGTGGAACCGATCGGCGCATCGGGTGAAAGGGCGGTGTGGAGGGTCTCGATAAGACTTCTTGCCGGTGCGTCAATGACGGAAACCGTATTGGCATTGGCATTGGCGACATAGAGCCAGCGGCCGTCGCTGGTGATGGCCATATCGTTGGGATGGTCGTCGGTGGCGACGGAATCCATAAGGGTGTTGTGTTCCGTGTCGAAGATCCAGATCTTTTGACCGCCCCAGGCCGAGATGTATAGCTCGGGGCGTTTCGGGCTGAGGAGGACAGTGTAAGCTTCAGCGCTAAGCCGGATGCTGTTAGTGACGGACATTGTCCTTGTGTCGCAGATATAGAGCGTGTTGTTTTCCTTTGTGACAACATAGAGGCGGTCGTGCGCTTCATCGAGGGTGAGGCCGGTAGGGCTGATCTTTTCCAGTGGCCAGGGCTTACCGAGAGTGATGCTGTCTTTGGCGATCAGGGTATCGCGGGTCAGCCCATAGCGAATGATGATATCGTCGTTCCCGCCGGAAGCATAGAGGTAAGGGTGTTGTTTGGCAAAGGCCAGGCCAAGCCAGGCTTTCTTCATGGTGATGCTGGCTACGACCCGCTGTTGCTTCAGGTTAATGAGGTCAATGGTTTGGCGGCCGTTGCCGTTATTGGTCACAGCGAGGTGGACGCCGTCGGGGCTGAGGGCCATATTGAGGGGCAGGTCGGAGGATAGGGGGATCGATTGCCCGGCCGGGGTAAGGGACCAGCCGTTGGGGAGGAGGGTGCGCGCCTTCGCCGAGGCTTCGGCGGGCGAGCCGGGGGCTTGCGCGGCGAGACGCATGGAAAGCAGTAGGGCCAGAGGAAATAAAAGGGGGATTCTCATGATGACCCAAAGGTAGTGGGTCAGTATTACCTGGATATTATTTAAGTGTACCAAACTATGACTAGAGCCTATATCCTGCACTAACCATAAAATTGCGCGGCGCCCCTGGCCATTTGTTCACATTATTGTATGCCCCGATCCAGTAAACAGCATTGGTGATGTTGTTAAGGTTGAGAGCAAAATTAAGGTGCTTGTAATCATAGCGAAGACCGGCATCTATTGCGACATATCCGGGTAGCGTAAGGCTTGGGGAAAGTGTGTTGCGCACGCTAGCCTGGGTGTGGCCTGCCAAAATTCCAAATCCTTTTAGCACGCCATGATTGAAAGTATATTTTATTAAGCTGCTGCTGGCATTCCTGGGGGCATTCTCCACGATCGTACCTTCCTGGGCGGGGATGACGCTTTTAATGACCTTGGCAAGACACCAGGCATACGAGACAGAAACACTAAGGTTGGGCAGGATATTCCCATTTGCTTCGAATTCCGCGCCCGTTGATCTGTCCTCGCCTTGCTGAATATATAAATTTGGGTTGGAGATGACGTTCGCATTCACCGCTACATTTTGCAATGTCAATTGATAGACGGCAAGCGAGGTAGCCAATTTATTGTTAAGCCAGTTCATTTTAGCGCCGACCTCAAAAAGTTCGCTGGTAACCGGCTTGAAGGGAGCACTGAATACCTGGGTACCCGATGAGGCCTCAAACGGATCAAAACCTCTGTTGTAAGTCCCATATAAGCTAAGGTTGGATTTCAATTCATACACAAGCCCAACTCTGGGTAGAAAAATATTGACGACGTCTTCCTGGGAACTGTCCTCCCGGTTGCCATCTGCGCGGTACGCTTCTTGTCTGAGCCCGATGAGCATTTTCCATTTTCCCAAGCCTATCTGCTCCTGCAGGTAAGCCCCCTGCGTGTGATAGATCGAAGGGTTAACGGCACTGGCATCTGCACTATAATCTGATAATTGATAGCTACTTGTGTTCGGGTTTGCATAAACCGGATGCTTTAGGCTAAACGTTCCGGCAATGCCGCTGCCCGATCCAAATTGGTTAGGTAGTTCATAGTAATTTTGGGTCAGATTGACCGCACTTGTTACATAGTCATAACCCAATATTAATTGATGGCTGAATTTGCCGGTATTGAAATGGCCGGTAAAATAATTGGAAAATGTGTTGGTGGATGACCCATAATCCCAGTTTGAATAGTAGAGGTAGACGGAGTCATTCGTAATATAGCCCTGAACACCATGTTCTGCGACGATTTGTTGTGTCCGGTAATGAAGGTAGCCGCTGTTAAAGCTGATGTGGTTATTGATCTTATACGAAAGCAAAGCGTTTGCGGCAATATCCGTTTCATGCAGGAAATTTCCCGGCTGTGATGCGGTCAGGCTGATTGGGGTCGCTTTCAGGGACAAGCCATCCTGAAAGCCCGGTTGCCCCCGGTCCAGGATCGTATTGATATGGGATAAGGAAAAATCAATATTCACTTGTAACCGCTCATTGGGAAGATAGGACAGGGATGGGGCAAATTCGTAGGATTTGGAATACAGCAGATCACGGAAAGAAAGTTTGTTGTCATAGCCGGCATTGAACCGGTAGAGCAGCGTTTCATCTTTGTTCAGCGGCCCTGTTATATCTCCTTCGGCACGATAATGGTTCCAGGTCCCCCCTGAAACATCAAGTTCAGCGGCCTGTTGGGAGAGAGGTTTTTTCGTTACCAGGTTAATGGTTCCTCCCGGGTCACAATTTGCATACAGCGTGGCCGACGGTCCCTTGATTACCTCTATCCTTTCGATGTTGACAAGCATGTTCGTCGTATAGGTCGTGCTATAGCCCCGCAGCCCATTGATCATATGAGCATTATTGGCCAAAAAACCCCTTATTGAGAATTCATCAAACCCGGAGTAGTCATTTACGCCCGCGACTTGACTTACCGCATCTTTCAATGTGAAGTCCATTTTATCTTTAATCTGCTCCTTGGTGATGGTAGATATGGATTGCGGAATATCGATAATCGGCGTTTCTGTTTTTGTGGCCAGATAAGAATAATCACTTTTATAAGATTTCGCAATGCGGCCTATTATTTCGATATCGTGAAGCTGCCCGATATTGTATGCAAGGTGGATGTCGCCAAGATCCATTTTCTGGTCCTTTTCAAGCACCACCAACTGCGAATACGTTTTGGATTCAACGGACGTAATCAGGAGGGTATCCCGCAAAGCCGGCAGGTTATGCAAGTTGAAATAGCCATTGTTATCGGTAACCCCGATTTTCCCTGATTGTTTTAACTCAATTGTGACGTACGCAGGGCTGCCGTCCGCATTGAGTATTCTACCGCTTATGCTTCCGAAGGGTTTTTGCGCTATACCGTATTTCGAACTTAGTAATAGAATTGACAATAATAATAATGCTATTTTTCTCATAACTGTTTCGTAGATGGTTCAGGCAGTTATTTCGGCAGCCAATTTTGGAGACGAAAGATAGTCGAGCGCCCGATAGCGATCGCAACACATGAATAGAGTTAATCCAAATTTAACGCTGGCACAAAAGGGCCCATTGGGTTAAGATGACGTGAAAAGCCCCGCCGATTGTAACAATGGCGGGGCATGGAGGTTATTGGATCGTCCGCAACAGTCACGGGATGGGCGCTTCGGCCAGCCCGTATTTGGTCATGTAGCGGTGATAGAGTTGGGTCTGTTTGTTGTCCAGACCGACCTCGCGGCCCTGGATGAAGGCATGTTCGATGATGCTGGTGCGCATGTCGAGGATGTCGCCCGCGCTGATAACGATATTCGCGTCCTTGCCTGCTTCCAGCGAGCCGGTCCGGTCGTCGATGCCGAGGATCTTTGCGGTGTTGAGGGTGATGGCCTGCAGCGCCTCTTCTTTGGTCAGGCCATTGGCCGCTGCGACACCGGCGTTGAACATCAGGTTACGATAGCGGGTCTCTTCATGCTCGTCATTGATGCAATACAGGACGCCGGCTTTTTGGAGGATGGCCGGGGTCTTGAACGGCTGGTCGACGTCATCGTCTTCCGTGGTGGGCAGGGTATGCATCTGCGCGAGGATCACGGAAATGTTGTTTTGTTTCAGCAGGTCGGTAATCAGCCAGCATTCGCTGCCGCCGACGATGGTCACGTCAAAGCCGAATTCCTTTGCGAAGTCGATTGCGACGAGCATTTGTTTGACCTGGTCGCCGTGGATGAAGAGCTTTTGCTTTTTTGTGAAGAGGCCTTTGACCGCTTCGAATTTCAGGTTGGTCTCCTTGTGCGCGGGCTCTTCGGCGTAGGCCTTTGCTTCGTGGAAGAAGGCTTTGATCTGTTCGATCTTGTCCAGCGCCTCTTTAGTGGGATCGGTCTGGGGCTGATTCGCGCCAAAGCGGCCGCCGCCGCCACCACCAAAACGCCGGGGGCGTACCAGGAAGCTCGGCAGGTTCAGGTGGATCGCGTTATCCATTTTGTAGGCCGCGTCTTCCCAGTTCCAGGCGTCGAGTTGGACGACGGTTGAGGAGCCGCTGATCGTGCCGCCCTGCGGGGTAATGCCGGCCAGCAGGATGCCGTTGGCTTTAAGGGTATTAATGATCTTCGAATCGGTATTGTAGGCTACGATGGAGCGGATGCTCGGGTTGAGGTCGCCCAGCTCGCGGAGGTCGTCGGAGCCGCGGGCGCCGTTGGCGATCTCTTTCAGGCCGAGGTCGGTTACGGGGAGGATCAGGCCGGGATATATCTGTTTGCCTTTCGCGTCGATGATCTTTGCGTCGCTGCCTGCCGGCGTAACGTCGGTTCCAACCTTTACGATCTTACCGTTATTGACTTCGATGCTGCCATTCTCGATGACCTGGCCGTTGCCGATGTGGATGGTGCCGCCGGTGATGTACAGGTGTCCCATGTAGGGTTTGGCCGGGTAGACGTCGTCTTGCGCGCGGGCGGCGGTCAGGGCCAGAAGCGATAGTGTAATAATATAAAGTCTTTTCATTGTAATCTTTTTAATTGTTGGCATTTGTCTGCGCGTCGGTGGATTGGGTATCGTCATCTCCGTCGTCGCCGCCTTCGTCGATAGTGAGGAGGCCGTCATGATGGGCGTGGTCGCCGCAGCTCAGTTCGATCCGGTAGCTGGGGGCGGCGGGGGATGTCGGGGCGCCGCTACGCTTCTCAGCGATCATTTTCTGGATCAGGCGGTTGCGTTCGCCCGCGATGAATTTCCGCAGCTGCAGGTCACGGTCGATATCAAAATAGACAATACCGTCGACAATGGTCTTCTCCGGTTTTGCGTAAATGCTCAGGGGGTTATCACTCCAGAGCACTACGTCAGCGTCCTTACCTTCCCTGATGCTGCCCACGCGGTCGGCCACGTGGAGGGCGATGGCGGGGTTCAGGGTGACCATTTTGAACGCATCTTCTTCGGACATGCCGCCGTATTTGCAGCTCTTGGCCGCTTCCTGGTTGAGGTGCCGCTGCTGCTCCGCGTCGTCGGAATTGATGCACACGTTGAGGCCCATGCGCTGCATGATCGTCGCGTTGTAGGCAATGGCATCCGTCACTTCGATCTTATAGGCCCACCAGTCGGAAAATGTAGAGGCGTTGCAGCCCTGCGCCTTCATCTTATCGGCCACCTTATAGCCTTCGAGGATATGGGTAAAGGTATTGACGGTGAAGCCAAATTTGTCGGCTACGCGAATGAGGGCGGTAATCTCGCTTTGTACGTAAGAGTGGCAGGTGATGAACCGCTTGTGTTCCAGGATCTCTACCAGCGCGTCAAGCTCGAGGTCGCGGCGGGTGGCGTTGGGTGCAGCTTTCCGTTGACGCTCGTAATCGCGGGCGCGGGTAAAAGCGTCCGTGAGCACTTCCTCCACACCCATGCGGGTATCGGGAAAGCGGTTGTTGTTCGTGGAGGTGGTCCTTTTGACGTTTTCGCCCAGAGCGAATTTGATAAAGGGGTCCCAGTTCCGGAATTTGAGCGCCGTGTCAGTCTGGCCCCAGCGAAGTTTGATTAGCTGGGTCTGACCGCCGATGGTGTTGGCAGAGCCGTGAAGGATATGCGCAGAGGTCACGCCGCCGGAGAGGCTGCGGTAGATGCTGATGTCTTCGGGGTTGAGGTTGTCGGCGATGCGTACTTCGCTCGTCACCGACTGGGCGCCTTCGTTGATCGAGAAGGCCGCGATATGGGAGTGTTCGTCGATGACGCCCGGAGAGAGGTATTTACCCGTGCCATCGATGACGGTGGCGCCGCCGGCGTCGAGGTTTTTACCAACCTTTGCGATCTTGCCGTTCCGGATCAATACATCGGTATTGGGAAGGCGGCCTTCTTTCTCGTTGGTCCAGACGGTGGCATTTTTGATTAGCAGGTCATGCTGAGCCGGCAGGGAATCCCAGCCATAGCCGTCGAAGGGGTATAAGACTCTCCCAATACGACCCGGGCGTCTGTTACGAGCGGCTGCGCCGGTGGTGTCGGGGCCGGCTGCTTTTGAAAAAGTTGCGATCCAGATGACGAGGTTGCCTGCCGAGTCGGTGCCGTTGCCGGTCCAGGTATTACCGTTGACGATACCGCTCAAGTGAGCGGCATTGGTTGGGCGGCCGCTGCCACCCCGCCGTCCGCCTCCGGAAGGTGCGCCACCCGCTGGTGCACCGCCGCCGCCTGCGGCGGCGGCATTGGGGAAGCTCAGGGAGATCAGCTTGCCATCGAAGTTGAACTTACCGGTAAGGGTATCCTTTCCGATCACGTTTGCTGAAGTAGAAGACTTAACGTCAAGCGTGAATGTTTGCGACGCGCCGGCAGCGGAAGTAATGACGAGATTGTATTGGCCGCGAATATCTTTCCAGGCGTCTTCCTTCACATCGAACTTCTTACCCCGGACCCAGTTTTCGACGATATTGGTCTTCTCATTGAATACGGGGCCGGTAGTGATGAGGAAGTTAGCCAGTTTGCCGGCGTCGAGGCTGCCTACCTTGTCATAGACGCCGATCAGGGTGGCCGGCGTTTTGGTGAGGGCCTCCAATGCCTTTGCTTCCGTCAGGCCGTAGTCGAAGGCTTTGCGAACGTTTGCAAGAAATTGTTTTTGATCGCGCAGGTCAGCGGCGGTCAGACAGAAATTGATGCCAGCTTTTTCGAAAGCGCCGGGGTTGGTGGGCGCGAGCTCCCAATGTTTCATATCCGCGAGAGAGACAAACCGGGCATTGTCCGGGTCTTCGACGTCCATCGCCTGCGGGTAGTTGACCGGAAGGATATAGGCAGCTTTCGACGCCGCGATATCCGCCATCCGTTGGTATTCATTGCCACCCGCTTTAATAATATATTGGACCGCGAACTCCTTACCGATACGGTCTCCGTGGAGGTCCTGCCATTTGTCGTCCCCTTCGAAGATCTGGGGCAGGGATTGCTCTTCATTGAAAGCCTGCAGGCTCAGGTTGGTCCCTTCATGCGCGGGCTGGGTTTTGTACCACTGGGCGTCAAGGTAGGTCTGTCTCAGCAGGGCGATGGAGCCCATGAGGGAGGAAGGGTAGCTTTGGGTCGACGTGCCTTTGCTCAGCGAATAGTGGGCGGAGGCGCGTTGTTTTACAATTGCGAAGTTCGTGTTTTCATCCGTCAGGGTCACCACGACGCCCGTGCCGCGGGCGATGCCGTCCTTCACGTGTGATAAAACGGTCCCGAAGCCGATATCCCGCAGCGGTTTGGCGCGGGTTTCGTCGGAAGTGAACAGGTGGGAGGCATCCGTTTCCGGATGGATAGCCTGGTTCCAGTTATATGCCCCTTTTGTGTTACTTTCCATCTGCGCTGGCGCGCGGAAAAAGTCGAGGGGATTGGATCCGCGACCAGCGCCTCTTTCGGGAACGGGCATCCCATAATCGCTATAGAGGTCGATGAAAGAGGGATAGATATACTTCCCGCTGCAATCGATCACCACGGCATCCTTCGGGATGGCCAAGCCGGTTCCCGCGCCGACGATCAGCCCGTCGCGAACGACCAGGGTGGCATCGGAAAGTGTTGTGGCCCCATCTTTTACGATGGTGGCGTGGGTGAAGGCATAACAATGCTCTCTTGGGTCTGCCACCCCGTTAACAGGGAAGGTGGATTGTGCTGTAGAGAAGAGCGAATGACATACCAGTAGTAGTAGAAATAGAGGGAGCGTCAGGCCCCTCGGGTAATGTCGAGAGTTTCTCATGTTCGTTAGTGTGTTTAGTCGGAATGAAAATTGATCCAATTTAGTTAAATGGCCTAATTTTGGGGGTTGATTGTCAATACAATTTTTATTAACGGTAAAATGTCAAGATGATTCGGTGATTACGCTGGCCCCTTATATCGATCATACGCTTTTAAAACCAACGGCCACACATATTGAAATCGAAAAAATATGTAATGAGGCGTTGGAGTATGGGTTTGCAGCGGTTTGTGTGCCGCCGCCGTTTGTGGCAATGGCGCGGCGGACAGGGGTCCGGACGGCGACGGTTATCGGGTTTCCGTTTGGCTATTCGGCAGCCCTGGGGAAAATTGCGGAAGTGGAGCGGGCGATCGCGGACGGGGCGGATGAGCTGGATGTCGTGATCAACCTGGTTTGCGTGAAGGAAGGGGATTGGATGGACGTTGAGGAGGAAATGCAGGTATTGACGGAGGTGGTGCATCGGGCAGGTAAGCTAATAAAAGTGATTATTGAAAGCGGGGTGTTGACGGATCGCGAAATCATCCGGTGTTGCGAGTTGCTCGCATCGCAGGAGGTGGACTTTGTAAAGACATCGACGGGATATGCGGAAAAGGGGGCGACGGTGGAGGCGGTGCGGCTGATGCGGGCGCATCTGCCGGCGGCCGTTCGGATCAAGGCGTCGGGTGGGATCAGGGATGCGGGGTTTGCCCGGGCATTGATCGAAGCGGGGGCGGACCGGCTGGGGTGCAGTGCGAGCGTGAAGATCGTCACGGAGGATGCGGCGGCGGTGGGCCCCGGGACGCAGTATGGCGCGGCGGATTTTTATTAAAGATCGTGTATGCATAAATTATTGCTTTTTGCCCTGATTATTGGCGGAATGCGGGTAACAGCGCAGGTGAAGGACACGGCGATGCGGCCGGTACTGCTGCCGGTAGTGATCCGTGTGGACAGTACGAATCCGGTAGTAATAGAAAGAGATCCGCGGATCGAACAGTTGGTGCGCAAGCAGATCGAGATCAATGAGGTGACGACGCGGGAGAGCCGGCGGTTTGTTCAGGGGTTTCGCATCCAGGTGATCAATTCGCCGGACCGGGCGAAGGTATTTGATGCGAAAGCAAAACTCTATGAGCAATTCCCCGACTGGAAATCCTATTTATTATATCAGTCACCCAACTACAAGCTCCGGGTAGGCAATTTCAAAACGCAGGAAGAGGTGCAGGATGCCATGAAGCAGCTATCAAAGCTATTCCCTGCGGGGCTGTATGTTATCCCGGATGTAATAGAATTAAAGTTATCCGATCTGAAGGCCGACACGACGAAATAATCTAATGCCCATGTTGAAAGACAAGATCCAGCAATTGGCGAAGCAGTATGCGCCCGACTTTATTTCCATCCGGCATCACCTGCATGCGCATCCGGAGTTAAGCTACCAGGAGTTCCAGACCTCCGCCTTTGTCCAACAAAAATTATCGTCGGCCGGGATACCCTTCCACGTCATGGCGGAAACGGGTGTGGTGGGAACGATCGAGGGCCGGAACCCGGGCAAGCGCGTGATCGCACTAAGAGCCGATATGGACGCGCTGCCGATCAGGGAGGAGAATAATGTTCCTTATAAATCCCGGAATGATGGGGTAATGCATGCCTGCGGGCATGACGTGCATACAACGATCCTGCTCGGGGCGTCGACGATCTTACAGGAATTGCGCGGGGAATGGGAGGGCACGGTGAAGCTCATCTTTCAGCCGGGGGAAGAGAAGAATCCCGGCGGGGCCAGCCTGATGATCAAAGAGGGGGTATTGAAAGACCCCATGCCCCAGGCGATCTTTGGTCTGCATGTCCATCCCGGTCTCGAGGTCGGCAAACTGAGCTTTCGGGGAGGGATGGTCATGGCCAGTGCGGATGAGATCTATATTACGATCCGGGGGAAGGGCGGTCATGCGGCGGCGCCTCATCAGACGGTCGATACGATACTCGTGGCATCGCACCTCGTGGTTGCTCTTCAGCAGATCATCAGCCGTAACCGGAATCCGTTATCGCCGTCGGTGTTGTCGATCACTTCAGTGCAGGGAGGGTATACGACGAATGTGATCCCGAGTGAGGTCAAGCTGATGGGTACGTTTCGGGCCATGGACGAGGAGTGGCGTTTCCGGGCGCATGACCTGATCCGGCGGTTGGCGACCGACCTTGTGCATGGTATGGGCGCGGAGATCGATCTGCATATCGACGTCGGCTATCCGATGGTATATAACAATGAGGCGTTGGATGCCGTGGCACGGGCGGAGGCGTCGTCGTATATGGGTCCGGGGAATGTGCTGGAGACGGAGGTCCGGTTGGGGGCGGAGGATTTCGGGTATTATACGCGGCAGATCCCGGGCTGTTTCTACCGGTTGGGAGTAATGAATGCGGCGAAGGGGATCATGTCGGGTGTCCATACGCCTACCTTCAATATCGATGAGTCGGCGATCGAGATCGGGGTCGGGATGATGGCGTGGCTGGGAAGCCATATAGAATTTAACGGAGCTTAATGCCCCGATAGGCGATCGTCGCGTTGGTCGCGTCTATCTTTCTTAATTCCTCGAATTTTGGTTGATGGCTGATGCCCCAGATGTGAAGGGCATTAAGGCCGATATTATAAATGCTGTCGGCTTCGAACCCCGAAGTCCCCCCACCCCAGGTTCTGCCGATACAGAGGTCCTGCGGTTTGAAATCTTTGCCGGGATTGGGGTTGGCGCGGTGGATCGATCCGGGGGTTCCCTGTAATCCGTCCATGGCGTCGATCGCATAGATGGGCGCCTGAAGGCAGACCGCGGTCAGTGAATCATCGGGAGACATGCGGTGCAGGGTAATGCCGCCGGGTGAGGCAGGATGGCCATGGACCTGCCCGATCAGGATGCGGTTGCCGTTCCTCGGGCTGTCGGTGGGAATGGGTGAGACAATCCCATGATTCCGGTCGGACTCGATATAAGGGTGTGAGTTGCGGTTGGTGCCGGGTTCGCCATGAACGGAAGAGATCGTGGCGGTGGTACGGTCGATATAGAGATACACCTGGTATTCCTTTCCCGTAATCACGGAGGAGTCTTTAATCCACTGG
>DASZJO010000091.1:0-6885 GCA_035948015.1 Puia sp. | reverse complement strand
TGCTTTGGAGATCGCCTACGCGCAAAACAACTTTTACCGGACCCTGGACTCCAAATTCCCCGCCGATTTTGAACGGCTGGCGGATGCCGAGCTGGCCGCCTACCAAAAGCGGTCCATTGGCCTCCTGGAATTCCTGGATTTCTATGATGCGTTCAAACAGAATGTCGTCCAGCTGAATACGATCCTGTACAACCGCGTCCAGGCCTTCGAAGACCTGAATTATTACACCGCCACTAACCTATTCAATTAATAACCCATGAACAGACGAACACTCGGTCCAACCCCGCCAACCCGGCTCCTCACCATCCTCGCCATCCTCGCCGTCCTGGCGTCCCCCGCCTGCCGCCACAACAACGAGAACGTGCTGGTCGCCCGGGACCCCTATATCATCCCGGATTCCCTCCTCCATACCCTGACCTTCGACTCGGTCCGGCAAGGCGAGCTGATCAATTCGATCATCTTCACCGGCCAGGTCGATTTCAACCAGGACAAACAGGTAAATATCTTCCCCCTCATTAGCGGCAACGTGGAGGATGTTAAAGTGCAGCTGGGCGATTACGTCACCGCCGGCCAGGTGCTGGCCACCGTCCGAAGCAGCGAAATGGCCAACTACACCAATAACCTGATCCAGGCGGAAACCAGCCTGAATTCGTCAAAAAAACAGTTGGACGCTACCAAAGACCTCTACAGCAGCGGCCTCGCCTCCGTCCTCGACCTGACCAACGCCCAAACAAATTACGATCAGGCCGTCGCCCAGCTCCAGATGGTCCGACGCATCCTGAAGATCAACGGTAACGATACCGCCGGCCGGTATGTCGTCAAAGCCCCCATCAATGGATTCATCGTGCAAAAAACAATCACCGACGCCCAGGCTATCCGCGCCGACAACGGAGGCCCGCTCTTCACTATCTCCGATCTTAAGAACGTTTGGGTCTGGGCCAACGTCTACGAATCCAACCTCGACAAGATCCACTTCGGCGATCATGTCGGCGTGACCACCTTATCCTACCCCGGCAGGGTCTTCTCCGGCCATGTGGACAAGATCATGCATGTGCTCGACCCCAATAGCCGGGTCACCAAGGTCCGCGTCGTCATCGAGAACACGGATTACGCCCTCCGCCCCCTGATGTTCGCCAGCGTGCAGGTATCCAACACCCAGCACCAGCAGGCGCTCTATGTCCCCAAATCCGCGCTGGTCTTCGAGACCAGCCGCTATTATGTATTGGTTTTTCGCGGCAACGGCAAAGCGGAAATCACTCCGGTCGACCCGCTTAACACATTGGCCAATGACGTGGACGGAAAGATCTATATCCGGAACGGCGTTACCGCCGGCCAGATCGTCATTACCAAGGATGCCCTCCAGATCTATGATCAATTGAACAACTAAACACCTACCCACATGACCAAATTCCTGAGAGGCATCATCGGATTCTCGCTAAAAAATAAATACTTCATCCTTTTTATCACGTCCCTGTTGATGATCACTGGTGTCATCACCTTTATCAACATGCCCATTGAAGCCTTCCCCGACGTGACCAATACGGAGATCGACATTATTACCCAATGGCAAGGCCGCAGCGCCGAAGAAGTAGAAAAGTTCGTGACTATCCCCATCGAGATCGCCATGAATCCCGTTCAACAGAAGGTGAGCCTGAGGTCCACCAGCATCTTCGGCCTTTCCTTTGTGAAGATCATCTTCGACGATGACGTGAAAGACCCGCAGGCCCGGCAACAGGTCATGAACCTGCTGCCCAATGCGACCCTTCCTCCCAACGCCGTGCCCGCCGTCCAACCTCCGACCGGCCCCACCGGTGAGCTCTATCGCTATACCATCCAAAGCACCTTCCGCGACGTCCGCGAGCTGAAGACCATGCAGGACTGGGTCATCGACCGCCAGCTGCGCAGCGTCAACGGCGTCGGTGATATCAATTCCTTCGGTGGAAAGACGAAAACCTACGAGATCAAGGTCGACCCGGGCAAACTCACCAACCTCGGCCTTACAGCACTGGATGTTTTCAACGCCGTCCAGAATACCAATATCAACGTGGGCGGCGACATGATCTTCCAGAATGACCAGGCCTTCGTCGTCCGCGGCATCGGCCTGATCAATGATGTCGAAGAGATCAAGAATATCATTGTTCAAAATAACAATGGCGTTCCCCTCCTCGTCAAGGATGTAGCCACCGTCGAGATCTCCAACGTCCCCCGCCTCGGCTGGATCACCCGGGCGGACGGCACCGACCCGACAAAAGGCCAGCGGAAGGTCGTTAAACAGGACGACGTCGTTGAAGCCATCATCGTCATGCGAAAAGGCGAGAATCCCACTGAAGTTGTCCGGAATATCGAGAACAAGATCCGCTATCTCAACCAGTATGTCCTCCCCGCCGATACAAAGATCGTCCCCTACTATGATCGGACAGACCTGATCGACTATGCTACGCATACGGTCCTGCATAACCTCATCGAAGGCGTGCTCCTGGTCGTGATCCTGATCTCGCTCTTCCTCTTCGACTGGCGGGCAACCGTCGTCGTAGCGGTCATTATCCCCATCTCCCTGCTCTTCGCGTTTATCTGCCTCCACCTGATGCACATGTCAGCCAACCTGCTGTCCCTCGGCGCCGTGGACTTCGGGATCATCCTCGACGGCACTATCGTGATGGTGGAGGGTATTTACGTAATCCTCGACCATACGGCGAAGAAGGTGGGCATGGAACGATTTAACAAGATGTCCAAACTCGGGATTATCAAACGTTCCGCCGCCGAGATCGGCAAACGACCCTTCTACCTCAACGTGATCATCATTACGGCCCTGCTGCCCATCTTCTCTTTCCAGAAAGTAGAAGGCAAAATGTTCTCCCCGCTGGCCTACACCCTTAGCTTCGCCCTTCTCGGCTCGCTGATCACCACCCTTACCCTCGTACCCGTCTTGATCAGCATCTTGATGCGCAAAAACGTCAGAGAAAAACACAACCCTATCGTCGAGCCTGTCATGAACTTCATGCAGAAGGGCTTCGTGCTGGCCTGGCGATATAAAGAGATCGTGGCAACCTGCGCCCTCATCGTCATGGTGGTCGGTATCTACTCCTTCAAATTCCTGGGCTCTGAATTCCTCCCCCAGCTTGACGAAGGCAGTATCTGGCTCCGCATCCAGGCCAACTACAGCACGGGCCTCGACAAATCCGTGGAGATCTCCAAACAGGCCCGGGACATCATTATGCAATTCCCGCAGGTGCAATACTGCGTGTCCCAGACCGGACGACCGGACGACGGCACCGACGTCACCGGCTACTATAATAATGAGTTCGACGTCCTGATGTTCCCGGAAGATAACTGGCAACCCCATATCACAAAGCCGGAACTGATCGATCAGATGAACAAGGCCCTTTCGGTCATCCCCGGCGTGAACCTCAATTTCTCCCAGCCGATCAGCGACAACGTCGAAGAAGCGGTTTCCGGGGTTAAGGGCAGCCTGGTGCTTAAGATCTTCGGCGACTCCCTGGATTACATGGAAGGTGAATTGCAAAACTATTTTAACGTGCTCCAAAACGTCAGGGGGATCACCGACCTCGGTATCATGCACAACACCGGCCAACCGGAACTGGATATCAACCTCGACCAGGGTAAAATGGCCCTCTACGGTGTGGCCTCCGCCCAGGCCAACGCGGTGATCAGTATGGCTATCGGCGGCCTCGGCCCCGGCGGCGTCCCGGCCAGCACACTTTACGAAGGCATTAAGACCTTCGATATCCGCATCCGCCTCCCGGAACAATACCGGAAAACACCCGAACAGATCGGCGAGCTCCTCGTCCCCACCATGACCGGCAGCAAAGTGCCCATCAAGGAGATCGCGGAAATCAGGGAGCGGACAGGTGCCTGTCTGATCTACCGGGATGACAATAGACGGTACGCCGCATTGAAGTTCTCCATCCGCGGCCGCGATATGGGAAGTACGATCGCCGAAGCGCAGCAGAAGTGCGACGCGGCCGTCCACCTGAAACGTGGGTACAGCATGGCTTTCCAGGGTGACTTCGAGAACCAGCAGCGCGCTCAGCAACGCCTCGCCGAGGTGGTCCCCATCAGCCTGACCCTGATCTTCCTCCTGCTGATCAGTATGTTCGGCAACTTCAAGGACGCCATCCTCGTCTTCATCAACGTGCCCTTCGCCATCGTAGGTGGTATCGCCGCGCTCTATCTAACCGGAACGAACTTCAGTATCTCCGCGGGGATCGGCTTCATTGCCCTCTTCGGTATCTGTATTCAGGACGGGATCATCCTCATCACGATGTTCAAAGAGAACCTGGCGCATGTCGGCGGCACTCATTCCTTTTATTTCGATATGGAGACAGCCGAAGAAGCGGCGCAAGGCGGCTCCCCGGACGTCGGGAAGGACGGACATCTGTCACTCTACGACTCGATCCGCATGGGCGTCCGCGCAAGGATCAGACCCGTGATGATGACCGCGCTGATGGCCGCCATCGGCCTCCTGCCCGCAGCACTATCACACGGCATCGGTTCGGAAAGCTCCCGGCCCCTGGCCCGCGTGGTGATTGGGGGCATACTCAGCGCAATGGTCTTCTCCCTTTGGGTCTTCCCGTTGATATTCGGCTGGGCCTATCGGAATTTCCATAAAAAGAAGTAACTTCAACAAAACCAGATTGCTTTTCACCCGCACCAAAACGCTGCCATTATGGGATCCCAAGCCGTCCAGGCCCGACAGTGGGGCAGTCACCCAAAAGACTGGTCCTCCATCCAGGAACCAACCGGTAAGGCCGGTTACGATTACGCCCTCCACGCACTCAACCTGACAGGTCAGGAGGTCCTGCTGGATGTCGGCTGCGCTTCAGGCGTTTTCCTAAGTCTCGCAGCCCCCAAAGTCCGGTTCATCACTGGTCTCGACGCGACCGTTGAGCTCGTCGAAGAAGCCCGCCGCCGCTTGCCCGCCCATCCCTTCCTGGTCGGCGAGATGGAAGACCTGCCCCTCCCTGACGAAGCCTATGATATCGTCACCGGCTTTAACTCCTTCCAATACGCCTTCGACATCAGCGACGCCCTGTCCGAAGCCCGCCGCGTCCTCAAACCTGGTGGCCGCCTCGTCGTCATGATCTGGGGAAATAAAGACGATTGCCAGACCGCCATCTCCCTTTACGCTATTGGCAGCCTGCTGCCACCACCCCTACCCGGCTCACCCGGTCCTTTCGCCCTCTCCGAACAACAACTGCTCGAAAAGACCCTCGCAAACGCCGGCTTCACCATACTCCAATCCACCGACATCGATTCGATCTGGGACTATCCCGATGTCGCCACCACCCTCCGCGGCCTCCTGTCCGGCGGCACCGCCTTCAAAGCCATCCACCACGTCGGATACGAAAAGGTCGCCGAGGCGGTAACAGCAACTCTTCCGCCATTTACCCGCCCCGACGGCCACATCGTGTACAACAACAAATTCCGCATCGTGATCGCACAGCGACCTACCGCGTCGCAACTCCCTGCGGCCTCACATCATTAGGAACAGGAAGCTGCAACGGCTCCCCCGGCTCACTCACCGTCCCATCGGCCGCCACCTTCAACACATGCAGCCAGTTATTATTGGCCACAAACGTCGTATCCGTATTCTGACTGACCACATACAAGCTCCCCCCGTCCGGCGAGAAACCCAACGAAAAATCCCCGCTGTTCTTCGAATCCTTCAACGTAAGCGTGTTGATCGGCGCCGGTAAATCCGGATCATCCGTATTATAGACCCCGACGGAATTCTGCCCGGAATTTAAGGTGTACAGCCGGTTACCCGACGAATTGGTCCGGATCCAACAGACCCCCGGCCCCGCCGCCACCTGCGTCTCAAAATTCAATCCGCCCGTAGCCTCGTCGATGCCGTAGACCCCGAATTTGCCTCCTACCGGGAAACCGACATACAAGGTCCGGTCACTCCGCGGGTTAGTCGCCAGCCCCAGCGCTCCCCCATCCCCCGTCGGTACCACATATGGCGCGCCCGGCGCCAACACCAGTCCATGCTCACCCCGCACATCAAAGGATAACAGCGTTCCAATCGGCTCCTCCGACGGCAACATAAAGGCCAGGAAGTCGGTCGCAAACAGGAACCTGCGGTCATTGGACAATAAAACCTGCGAAGGGGAAGACCCCGCCGGCACTTCAATAGTCCCGTTTGGCACCGGCGACAACTGTCCTGCATCATTGACCTCGAAAGCCGTATAGTTCGGCAGCTGCGTGATCGGATGCAACGGATCAAATGCCTTATTCGCTATATACACGAACCGCCCATTGATCGCCACACTGCAAGGCGTCTGCCCGCCCGAAGGGAACGGACTCCCCGGCACCGGCACCAGCGATCCGTCCGGGTTGATGCTGAACACGGCTATCGTGTTGCTACCCCCATTGACTGCAAAAAGAAACCGCCCGTCCTCACTGATCACCAGCGGATCGTCGGTATCATCCGGCCCAAGTACTTGTTTTGGATTCGCCAGCCCTGCTCCATGCGTCAGGAAAGGACTGCCCGGCAACGGCGCCAACGTCCCATCCGCCTTCCGCCGGTAAGCCAATACCGCATTGGCATTGTCATGATAGTCGTTGCTGATCACATACACAACCTTCCCGCCATCCGTCCCCTCCGGACCACCAACCTTTTTGCTACAGGAAAACAACGCAGAGCAAATTGCCAGCCCCGCCACCCCATAAAATGAAAGTATACGCAAGTTCATAATAGTAGTTTGATTTTAAAGTGAAATTTATTTGACTATTGACAGTCAAATGTCAAATGATTTGGAATCGCCGCACACTACGTCTTGCCCCCCGCCATCTTCCTCCCTACATCCTCCCCCGCCATCTTCCCCCCACTCTTCTCCTCCAACATCTTCTCCCCACTCTTCT
>DASZJO010000090.1:0-14338 GCA_035948015.1 Puia sp. | reverse complement strand
TCGCACCGCCGCTATTGGCTAATGCTAATCCCGTATACGAAGCCGTCTGCCAGTTGTTGACGACCCTGAATGCGTTATTACCCGCACCACCATTCCAGGCGGAAATGACCCCATCCCCACCATCAAAAATAAAAGCGGCGTTAGCCTTATCCGGCAATACGAACCCCTTGGTGGAATTGAAAACGACGCCAATAGGAGCCCCTCCCACCGAATCAGTAGGCGAAGGGATGTTTACCGCAGCACGCGGTTTCGACGGCGTCACCGTATACAACTCACTGACCCCGCCCGCAGTAGAATTCACCCACGCAATCCCGACAGGCGCCCAGGCCAAACCCCACGCATCCATCAACGTCGGATCGACCAAAGCCGGATCGAAACTCGATTTGTCGGCCACCAGATTAACTTGCTCGAAATTCTTTAAGTCCTGTTCAATGATGCCTGCCTTACGGCAACCGGCTGCCAGGACAATACATACAGCAATTAGCTTAATTTTTTTCATCACTAAAAATTTTAAAAAATAAGGATTGATCCCGCCGAAGGCGGGAATATTACTGTAAGCACACTAGAGTTAGAATCCCATGCATAAAGGGGCATTAGCCGGCCGGCTTTCTACGGAGAAGTCCCGCGAATAACGGGGCAATAGTGGCAAACGAAGATTTATGAGCGGGGGTTGCCCAGTGTTCTCACCACACCCCGGAAGAATCCCGCCGACTCGGCAATGCCGGGCAGCGAATCGTTCATATCCATTTCATGTTCAATGCTGCATACACCTGCATAGCGGATCTTTACCAACGCCGCTAATAATCCGGGAATATCCAGCACGCCCCTGCCTAACTCGATGGGCTTGGCCTCCTTGCTGATGACCGCAAGGTCCTTTATATGCAGATCGAAGATCCTGGACCCGTAGTCGTTCACCACCTTTACCGGATCGGCGCCCGCCCTCGCCGCATGCCCGATATCCAGACATAACCCGATCCGCTCATCCAATCCCTTTACATGGTCGTATACATCCACGGGCGATGGATAGAGCTTGTCCTCGGGCCCATGATTATGGATCGCGACCCGGATGCCGGTAGCCTTGACCTTCTGCTCAACATTCGGTAACAAATCCGGATTCGGCGCCGCAATGATTAACCCGACACCGAGCACCTTCGCATAATCAAAAGCCCGGTCGACCTCCGCAGCTGTCTTCATATAGATCACACCCGCTGCATAGATCCTGATCCCCGCATCCCGGAATTTGGCCGACACGGCATGTATGGTGTCCGCCGGGCTATCCAACGGCAGGTAGAAGTCCTTGATCGATAGATTCGTCACCCCCACTCGCTTCATCATCGCTATCGCGCCGTCTACCGGCACATGCAGAAAGGTATAACCCGCAATCCCCAATTGCAGGCTGTCCAATGGCAATGCTGCCGTCGACACAAGACCGCGCACTCCAACCACCGGCAATCCCATCATTCCTACCCCTACCCCCTGGATAAATTTCCTTCTTGAAGCCATAACAAATCATTTAGTGCCCCGAATATAAAAAAAGATCAGCCACATGCAGTGACTGATCTTTAAAAGAATTCCCCCGGATCTCCCTATCGATGATGTTCCGGCTGACGCTCGGGTTGTCTCGGTGCCGGATGAGGCGCAGGCGCCGGCCGTGGCGGAGCCTGATGTACCGGTTGCGGATGGCTCACAGGCCGACTCTGCGGTTGAGGCCTGCTTGGGGCAGGTCTGCTCATCGCATGCTCCTGCGGCTGAGGCCGACTTGGGGCAGGCCTGCTCATCGGATGCGCCTGCGGTTGCGGATGATTGGCGGGCGGCGCAGGGTTGTGATGGACCGGCGCCACAGCATTCTGATGGACCGGCGGCGTAGCATTATGATGAACTGCCGGTGCGTGAGTAGTCGCCGGAGCCGGATTGTGATTCGCCGCATTGCCCGTTCTGCCCGTCGCCGTCGCACGTGCAAGACTAGCCGTAGAATTTACCGGATGATACGCCGTAGGCCGCGCTACCGCCATATTCGCGGGCCGCCCGTGATTGACCGACGCAAACTGGCTCCTGTCAATGCTGGCATTATGCTGATGCGACATCTGTGTCGCTGTTGCCTGCACGTGCCGGTCATGCGCAGCAGACTCCTGCTCCGGCGTAGGCCGCGCATTGATACCGCCGGGACCGCCATTATAACTGACCCGGTTGGTGGTGGAATTATTCACTACCGTACGATCGATATAAGTGTTGTGAACGATGGTGGTGTTGACATTCGTCACCGCCGTATTATACCGGAAATGCCCACCTACCCAGCCGCCGCCGGCATATCCCGCGCCGAAATAGCCGCATCCGTAATTAACGCCGCCATAGAAGCCGATATGCGGGCCCCAATATCCGCCATTCCACGCGTAGATCCCATTTACATAACCCCAATAACCGGGCGTCCACAGGAAGCCGATCTCAGGCGGTTCAGCCCAATAACCCGGGACCCAAAAATATCCATAATCATCATCATACGCCCAATATCCCGGGACCCACAAATACCCGTCAACGGGACAGACCGGCTGCGTATAGACGGGAATGACGGGAGGCCCGATATGAATGCTGACGCCGACGCTAAGCACCTGCGCATCAGCCCGCTTAACCGTCAGACCGCTGACAGCTAAGATTAAAATGAGTTGGAATATGATCTTCTTCATAAATTTGGTGTTGTGCTGATGAATTAATTTCGTTCTGATATAAGTATGCAAGATTGCAGCCAAAGGGTTATAAAAAAACCGTATATCTTGCAAAACGTTTGTTAAACTACCTCACAACAAGCATATTAAGGAAATGATTATCAAATATTTGTCCCGCCTCGTTGCCTCCACCTTTTTGGTCGCCTTCCTGGGAAATACCGTTTATGGGCAAAAAATTCTACGCGTAGGAGTAGCCGGTCTCACCCATGACCACGTGCACAACATCATGCACCAGTTTAAAACAGGACAGGTGATCATCGCCGGAATTGCAGAGTCGGATCCGCAACTCATCGCCCGCTATAAGAAAAATTATCAGCTGCCCGATTCCCTTTTCTATAATAGTTTGTCCGATCTCATCAACCATACCCACCCCGATGCTGTCCTCGCATACAACGCGATCTCCGAACACCTCGGCGTCGTCGAGACCTGCGCCCCCAAAGGCATCTCCGTCATGGTCGAGAAACCCCTCGCAACTACCGTGAAAGACGCGGATCGCATCGCCGCCCTCGCTAAACAATACCATATCCAGGTGCTCACCAACTACGAAACGACCTGGTACAACACGAACCAGCAGATCTTTGAAATGGTCAACCAGCAACACGCCATCGGCGACCCCCGCAAAATGATCGTCCACGACGGCCACCAGGGACCCAAAGAAATCGGCTGCAGCCCGGATTTCCTCAACTGGCTGACCGATCCGGTAAAAAATGGCGGCGGCGCCAGCCGCGATTTTGGCTGCTATGGCGCTAACCTCATGACCTGGCTGATGCACAACCAGGCACCCATCGCCGTCACCGCCGTCATGCATCAGATCAAGCCCGATATCTATCCGAAAGTCGACGACGACGCCACTATCATGCTCGAATATCCCACCGCCACCGGCATTATCGAAGCCTCCTGGAACTGGCCCTTCAGTATTAAAGATTGGGAAGTGTTCGGCGCAACCGGCTACCTGCATGCGCTGAACGATAAAGTGTTGCAAGAAAGAACGCGACAATCGTATGACAGTATCCCGGTGCACCCCGCCGTCTATCATGATAATATTACCTACCTGGCTGACGTCCTCAGCGGTAAAACAGATCCCGCCAACGACCTTTCCTCCCTCCCCAACAACCTGATCGTCGTCCGGATCCTCGAAGCGGCCAGCCGCTCGGCCCGGGAAGGCAAGCGGATCGCTCTATAACTTTTGGAAATTCATTTCGAAAAATACCGCAACAGCTCCAACGCGGGCGCCCGATACCGGGAATAGCCCCGCGAAATGTCCCGTGCCAACACTAACGCCTTTCCCCGCGCCTCCGCAGGATCCACATCACTCCGCCTGAGCCAGGCCAGCGCCAGATACCACCGCGCTGCCTCATACAAATCATTCCCGGGGTTTGTCCGATATACCACAGCCCCCAACTGCGTAACCGCACCTTCGCCATCGCCCGTGGCCAAATACGCCAGGCCTTTATATAGCCGCATATAATCTCTTAGTTGTACTTTTTGCATACTCGTGCCTTTCACAACTACAGAGTCATCCGCCGCTAATACCGCTGCATAATTTCCCGTTCTGTATTCCTGGTAATATTCCCTGACCGCCGCCGGGTCATTCCCCCGCATATAGGGTTTATAAAGCTTCGTGTAGACGCTATCCGCCCATCCTCCTTTTGTGGATGCAACAGCGGTCCGCGCTCCCGACTTTGTCGAATCCACCCCACTTCCCGTCGCCGCAACCTGCCTGTTACCTGCCGCTCCTGCCATGGAGTCAATCTTATTTCCCTTATTCGCTTCGCCACTATCCGCCGTAATCGCCGCCACGGTATTGTCCCAAAAAGCCTGATGCCTTGCCCACAAAAAAATGACCACCCCCGCAATGAGCAGCAGCAGCAAGACCGCCGCAACCATCCAGCCGCTTCCAAAAAACCTGCCCTTCGCCCTCTTCTTTCCACCCACCCATCCCGCCTCCGGGGCCTCCGTTTCTCCGTGCACATCCGGCGCCTCCAAGACCTCCCCCGCTCCCTGTTCGATCACCGTTTCCCTTTCCACCCACTCAACCACCGCCTCCTTTTCCACCGGCTCTACCGCTGCCTCTCCTGCTCCCTGCTCAACCGCAGTCTCTCCCGCTCCCTGCTCGACCACCGCCTCCCCTGCTCTCTCCTCTACCACTGCCTCTCCTGCTCTCTCCTCTACCACTGCCTCTCCTGCCCCCTGCTCAACCACTGCCTCCCCTTCCACCTGCTCTACCGGCGTCCCCGCCCTGTTCATCAGCGCGTCCACATACTGGACCCGAAGATCATCATCTTCGCTCAGCGCCCGCTTAAAAGCTTCTCTCTGTTCCGGTGAAAGTTTGTTTTGAATATATGCCGCAATCCGCAGCGCTTTTTCGTTTTGGTTATCGCTCATATTTTTTCATTGTAGTTTTCCGGTCTAAGTTAATCCAAAAATATTTGTATCTTCGCTCCAGCCTGCTTCCACCACCCCTTTGCTGCCCCTGTCTCGCAAATTGCGTGTAAACCTAAAAATAAATAATCAAAACCTGTGTACATGAAAAAATCAGCATTTTTTGGCATTGCTCTGGTGGTCTTTTCCTTTTTCTCAGCTGTCCGTGTTCATGCCCAGGCGTTCGCAGCCGGTACAAACGTCATTAGCGGCGGGATTGGTCTCGGCAGCTCTCTCGCCAACGGTTATACGTACGGCACCCAGGGCATCGGACTCAGCGCAAACTACGAACATGGTATTTGGGAGGCCGGCCCCGGCGTCATCAGCCTCGGCGCATATTTAGGGTACAAAACTTTCAGTTATAACTATGGGTACCAAGGGTCCTTTTACAGTTATAAGTGGAACTATACCATCATCGGAGGCCGCGGCGCATACCATTTCACTGGTCTAAACGTCGAAAACCTCGACCTATACGCCGGATTGATGTTATCATACGATAACGTCAGCTTCTCATCTAGTAACGGCAGCCCCGTCTACTCGGGAACTTACGGTAGCGGTGTCGAATTAACTCCGTTCGCGGGAGCAAGATACTATTTTGCAAACAACCTGGGCGGCTATGCCGAATTGGGCTATGGAGTAGCCATCCTCAGCATCGGCCTTTCCTATAAATTCTAACCTTCCACTATAACGGCGAAGCAGGAACTTCAACCCTGCTTCGCTTCACTTCACCGCTCCCACAACCGCCGCCACAAACTCATCCGGATCCAATTTCTCCCCACCCTCCAAAGCCATCCGCACCACCACCAGGTCCATCGAAGGGATCACCCAAATATATTGCCCTTCATGACCTTCACACCCATAACAATCCCTCGGAATATGCGGATGCCTCCCATTCCTGTTCAACCACCACAACGCCCCATACTCCTCTCCCCGTCGCGTGAATTCCACCCACCCCGCCGGCAAAACCCGCTGTCCATTCCAAACCCCATCCTGCAAATACAACATCCCAAACCGCGCCCAGTCCCGGGCCGTCGCATAACAATACGATGAACCGACAAACGTGCCGCCCGCATCCGGCTCAAGCACCGCGCTGTACATCCCGATGCGGTAAAACAACTGTTCATACGGAAACCGGTAATACTCCGAATCACCCACAGCCCGCCGAATGATCGAAGAAAGGATATTGGCCGTCCCGCTCGAGTAGTTGAAAACTTCCCCCGGCTTATGACCTAACTTTGATTTCATCGCATACTCCCCCATATCCTTCTCCTTATACAACATCCGCGTGGCGTCACTGGGCGCCGCATAGAACTCCCACCATTTCAACCCGCTATTCATCCTCAGCAGGTTCTCCACCGTGATCTTGCTTCGCTCATCGTCCTGCCAGCCATCCACCGGTGCAGGCTCAGCGACATTCAACCGCCCCTGCTTTACCAATATCCCGACCAGCGCATTCGTGACCCCTTTCGTCATCGACCAACCCGTCAACCGCGTACGTCGGTCGAAACCCGACGCATATCGCTCCGCCGCGATCCGCCCGTGATGAACGACGATCACCGCCCTCGTCCCCGTTTCCTTTTTGCCTTTGTCCCCAAACGCCATCCCAACCGCTGCCCGCAAAGCCGCCGTATCCAACCCCCCATCTTCATTGCTATCTGCCACAAGGCCCGGCCCTCCACCCAACGGTTCCGTGGCCCCGAACTTCACTGCTACCCGAGCCACCCGATCCCCCATCGGCCAATCCATCGTATCCTGATTCACCCCCGGCGCCGCCGTCCGCTGCATCCGCTGCTCCCTCAACTCCTCCTCTGTCATCCCGGTCACCAGCGTAGCCCCCAACCCATACCGATAAATAGCCTTCCGGACCGCGAGTCCCCATACCTTGCCGGTCACACTGCTGTCCGCCCGATCCACCGTATAGGTGCCGAGGTTCACCGGAAAACTCGAAAGATCATTTTTGATAACCTGCTCCGGACTGCGCCCCGCCACAAAAACCCCGGAACAAAGGACCTTCGCCCCATACCCGCTGATAATAGGCAAACTCTCCCGAATTAAAACGACAATACCAATCCCCACCACTATCACCAGGAACTTGAGGACCAGGAGTATCCTATCCCGCATATTTTTTGGGGAAATTTACGCCTTTTTATCCATCTCACCCTTCAGCAGTCTACCCCTTCACCCTACATCAGCACATCAGTTACAAACGAAGGAGCCACTCGCTTCATCGTCGCCTGCTCGAAACAATAAGCCATCCCAAGGAGCGTCGGCTCGGTTAATGGTCCCGCAATAAAAGAAAATCCCACGGGCAAACCATGCACCGTCCCCATCGGCACCGTAATATGCGGATATCCCGCCATCGCCGCCGGCGAAGAAAAGGAAAACCCCGTATCATAATCCCCGTTGATCAGATCTATACAACAGGCAAGTCCATTAGTAGGCGAACAGATCGCATCCAGCTGACGCTCCTTCATCATTCGATCGATATACCCCCGCGCACTAGTGCTCTTCCGCAACGCCGCTTTATATTCCTTGCTGTCCAACCCGCCCAGCGCCTGGCTGGTCTCCAATGTCTCCTGTTGAAAATAAGGCATCGCCGTGTCCGCATGCTGCTTGTTGAAAGCAATTACGTCTGCCAGGCTCTTCGGCACTCCCCCGCCTCCCGGCCCACCCGCAGCCGCCCCTGCTGCACCCGCCGCCGCCAAATACTTATTCAACCCATCCTTAAACTCATACTGCAATACAATGAGCTCATCTTTCCCTAACGGATTAATATCTTTCATTAATTCAACCTCCACCACTACCGCGCCTTGCCCCTTTAAGACAGCAATCGCAGCATTGTATAACGCTACCACCCCTTCATGCCCTTTCATATAGGACTTCTCGACCCCGATCCGCTTTCCCTGCAGCGCCCGCAAGTCCAGGAACTTCGTATAGTCAGAAGGGACATGACCCGCACTTCCTTTCGTGATGGGATCTTTCTCATCCACCCCCGTTAGCGCGCCCAGTAATATCGCGGCATCCCGCACCGTCCTGGCCATCGGCCCCGCCGTATCCTGCGTAGCGGAGATCGGGATAATGCCGCTCCGTGACAACAATCCGATTGTCGGCTTGATCCCTACCAACCCATTCACCGAACTTGGCGAAACGACAGACCCATCCGTCTCCGTGCCAATGGCCACCGTGCAAAGATTCGCCGACGCCGCCGACCCTGACCCCGCACTCGAACCCGATGGATTACGATCCAGGATATACGGACATTTTGTTTGCCGGCCCCGGCTGCTCCAACCACTCGTGCTCCGCGTCGACCGGAAATTTGCCCACTCGCTCAGATTCGTTTTACCCAATAACACCGCTCCCGCCTTTCGCAATTGTGCGATAATGAAAGCATCCTGCGCCGCCCTATGCCCCACCAACGCCAGCGCCCCCGCAGTCGTCATCATCTTATCGCCCGTATCGATATTGTCTTTAACCAACACCGGTATCCCATGCATCGGACCTCGCAAAGTCCCCGCCTTCCTCTCCTTATCCATCTGATCGGCAATCGACAACGCATCCGGATTGATCTCAATGACCGCATGCAACCCGGGGCCCGCTTTGTCGACTTGGTCGATGCGCTTCAAATACAATTCGGTGATCGACCTTGAAGTATAAATACCCTGCTGCATCTTCTGCTGCAACACATCGATCGTGGCCTCATTCAACGCAAACTCCGTCGGCGCGACTGTCCCCGCCGCCACACCCGTCGCAGCCGCAGTGGTATCCGTACCCTTTGACCCGCCCGACTGTCCACAACCCGCCGCCGCAACCGCCGCCAACGACAACCCCGTAAGGGAAGAATTTCTCAGAAATTTCCTTCTGTTCATAAGCAATAGTAATTTAGGTATCCGAATATACTCAAAAATCCTCCGCCCCACCCCCTATCGCCTTACAAACTCTTTGCTTAGTTCATCATACAGATAAAGAAGCGAATTCGCCTTCCCATCCTTTTCAAAGATCCTTTCCCACGTGTTCAACGGCTCCCAGATACAGGCCCCTTTCCCAAGCCTGCCCGGGACCGAGAACGCAATATCATTCACCTCCTGCTTGCGCTGCGTATACTCCACTACATAGACATCCCTGTCATATTGCCGCGCCAGGTCATCCACATTGTATTTCAGATCGGCCAGACTGCCATGCCATTTCGGGTAATACGATAACCCGATCACATCGAAGGGCACCTGTCGCTCCAGCATCTGGTCCAGAAAGAAATGTGATTCGTCATTCTGCCCGCCCAACGCAATATGCAGCATGATCGGACAGACCGGATCACCATTCTTCACCCCGCGGATACCCGCATAGATAAGCGCCGCCAGACTGTCCGGATGACGGATGCTGCCCTCCGGCCAGATCATCCCATGATTGATCTCGTTCCCCACCTGCACGAGATCCGGCAACGTACCCTGCGCCTTCAGTGAATCCATCACCATCTTCGTGTAGTCGAATACCGATTGCTGCAAATGCGGGAAATCCTCGCCCCGCCACGCCGCTGGCTTGAACTGCTTGCCTGGATCGGCCCAGGTATCACTGTAATGAAAATCCAGCAAAAACCGCATCCCCGCCGCCTTTACCCGCTTGGCCATCGCCATCGTATGCGTCAGGTCGCAGAAGCCTTTTCCCGGTGAATATCCACTATCCCGCGCCGGATTGTTGAAGATCCGCAACCGGATATAGTTGAACCCATGATCCTTCAGGATCTGGATCGCATCCCGCTCCCCCTTGTCGTCCGAGAACTTGACCCCCCGCGCCTCCAGCTCCGGCAAAAATGAAATATCCGCCCCCATCATCCCATCTGCCACCCGTACCACATGCGTCGACATCGTCATTACTGTCTGTCCATCCTCCATACGTTTCACCGTTGTCGACCGCTCAAGGTCATTTCCATTATCCCCAACCGGCTTCCATCCCAATACCGAATGCGGCACCCCCGGAACGATCGTCGAAATATCCGTCGCCCCCTGATGCAGCCCCTCTGCCGAAGCCGTAAAATGATACACCCCCGCCTTCACCCCCGCCTTCACGATCACCTGGGCATGACCGTTGAACAAATGCCGCTCGGCCGCACTATCCTCACCCTTGTCCGCCTCATGACTGCTCGGATCGCCGTTACCGACCCCGATGATATGCAGGTCTCCCGTCGCAACAAACCGGATCGCATTGCCCGCATCCGGCACCTCCCTGCCCTGCCGGTCCACCACACTGATATTTAGGACCGTCGCATCCTTTCCATCGGCCAGGATCGTCGTCTTGTACGGCGTCACCACCACCTCAAACGGATCACTTGTCGTCTCGACACTCGCCGTAAACCTTTTCCCCTTTTTCGTAGCCACCGCTTCCAGCTTCCCCGCCTCATACGGCACCGACCACTCGAGATGACTATTGCGCGGCATATCCTTCTTCCCCAAACTTTTTCCATTCAGCAAGAGCTCGACCTGATCCGCATTGGAATTCACCCACACCGGTATCGACTGCCCCTCCTTTCCTTTCCAGTTCCAATGCGGCGATATATGCAGCACATCGTCATCCGTCCACCAGGACTGATAATAATAATATATGTTCTTGGGAAACCCGCATACATCCATCACCCCGAAATGACTGCTGATATTCGGCCATTTATAGGGAGTAGGCTCACCCCGGTAATCAAACCCCGTCCACACGAACCCACCCATCCACCAGGACCGGTCCGCCGCCAACGGCCACCACTGCTCCGCCGTATTCGCCCACCACGGCGCCGTGATATCCTCATCCGGTACATAACATCTTACTGTATCCTTTGCATAGATCCCCCGCGTCGTAACCGTACTCCCCATCTCCGAACCAAGGATCGGCTGACCCGGATGATCCTTATGATACGGATCGACCCCCATTATCCGGTAATTAAACCCCCGCACCGGGATCACCTGGTTGATCCCCTGATACACATTCGCCACATCCGCCGCATACGTACAGATCCGCGTCGGATCCCATTCCTTCAGCCTGGCCATCATCGTCAGCGCGATCTCCCGCCCAACCGGTCTCGTCTGCACATACCCTTCTTCATTCCCCAGGCTCCATAGAAATACCGAAGCCCGGCTCCGATCCCGAAAGATCAACCGCCGGAACTGATCCAGATACTCAGGGCCGCTATTCAACAGCCGGTTCTCATCCAGCACCAACAGACCCAGACTATCACAGGCATCCAGCAGCTCCGGCGTCGGCGGATTGTGACTCGTCCTGACCGCATTGACCCCCATCTGCTTCAATAACCTCGCGCGATAATATTGGAGATAGTCGGGCATCGCCGAACCCACTCCCGCATGATCCTGGTGATTGCAAACACCCTTGATCTTGGTATATAGCCCGTTCACATATAAACCCGTCGAGTCGATCCTGATCGTGCGTATCCCTACCCGTATCTTTTCCTCATCCACCACCTTTCCCCCCAATCGGATCACGGCTTCCGTCCGATACAAATATGGTCTTTCGACAGACCATAAGATCGGCTGGGCGATAAATACACTGTCCGCCACCACCTTGCTCTCTCCGGGCGCCAACTTGACGATTTGGGACGGACCCCCCGTCGGCCACATGCCCTCCCGGTTCGTCACATACACCGCAACATCTGCCGTCGCCGCAACCTGTCCGTCATTCTTGACCGTCGTCTCCACCGTAACCATCGCCCCCCCATGGCTACCCGTCATCGCCGAATACACAAACAACCCATCCTCCGCAATATGCACCGGACTATACGAATTCAACCAAACATGCCTGTATATCCCCGCCCCCTCATAAAACCAGCCCTCATACTGTGACGCATCTACCCTTACCACCAACACATTCTCCCGCCCATATCGGATAAAGTCCGTCACATCGACCGAAAAACCGCTGTACCCGCTGGCATTCGAACAACAATAAAACCCATTTACCCAAACTTTGGAATCCCTGAATATCCCATCGAATTGGAGCACGAACCGCTGCCCTGAGTCCGCCGCCGCTACCACAAACCGCTTCCGGTACCACCCGATACTGGTTGCCGGATAATGCCCCCCGACCGGCTTATACCCATGCGACATGACATCGAAATCCGGCGAATTCTCAAATGGCAATTCTACCGCCCAGTCATGCGGCACCGACAACGCCCGCCAGTCCCGATCGTTAAAATCCGGCGCGATCGCGGTACCCTCCGACTTACCCGATTTGGAAAATATCGATACCGTTCCATAATTGAAGTCCTTAGCCGGATCAGACGCATCACCAAAATGAAACCTCCAGCCATCATCCAATGACCGATGCTGCCGCTGCGCAGTCGCCGCCATGGTGCTGAACCAGCAGCACAAAAAAAGAATAGATTTTCCCATATGTAATGCAATTCGACAAAAAATTGTGATCAGTTTGCAAACGCATCCATCGCCACCGTCGGCTTACCTGTATCACCAAACGCATCCAGCCCATACGCCAGGAAAGGCGCATAGCCCTCGGGCTCCCAGTACAACACGCCCAATCCCTTGCCGCTACTCACCGCTCTCACCTTATGGATGAGGTCCGTAATGAACGCCTCACACGTACTGGCCTCATTCTCGGGCATGCCCACCTCGCAGATCATCACCGGCGTCCCGTACCGCGCCACCATATCGTTCATATTGGCAAGACATTCGGTATTGTACGTTTGCCAGTTCGACGCCGAGGGATACAACGACATTCCGATAATATCCCACTGCGCGCCATTCGATTTGAGGCCATCGAATAACCACTCGAAGTGGGCGTTATCATACCCGTTCGATACATGCACGATCACTTGGATCGAATCATTGATCGACTTTACCGCCCGATAACCCGAACTGATCAACGCTGCGAAATTAGCCATACTCGTGCTCGCCTGACCGCCCGGCCAGCACATGCCGTTATCCACTTCATTACCAATCTGCACCCAACTCGGCACCACCCCCGCCGCTTGCAGCGAGTCCAGCACCGACACTGTATAACTGTAAAGGGTATCCGTCATCGCTGAAAAACTCAGCCCGCTCCATGCCGCCGGCGTCGCCTGATGCCCCGGATCGGCCCAGGTATCACTGTAATGGAAATCGATCATCACCCGCATTCCCAGATGCTGCGCCCGCACCGCCTTGGCCACCACATCGGCCGTACTATTGTACCGCGTGGCTGGATTCACCCACACCCGCAACCGGATCACATCCATACCCAGGCTTTGCAACAATTGCATACACTCCATCGACGCCCCCGCCGGGTTATAAAAGGCAAAGCCCGAATCTTCCATTTGTGTCACCCAGCTCACATCGGCCCCTTTGTGGATAGGGGTATCCTTTGGCGTGGCAGTGGTGTCCACGGGCGGCGCCGAACCCCCGCCTTTCTTACATCGGCAAAAACCCAATGCAGACACTAAAAAAATAACTAATACAACAGCAGTTCTCATATTACCCCAAAGGTAGGGGTACAGATTAATAAATTGTAAAGCTTAATCGCTGGGTTCGATATTTCACATTGCAGATCGTAATCTTGACACGGGTAAAATTTTGCATACATGCGCATCAGAGATTCCTTATTACCGGCATTCCTGTTACTTTGCCTGTCCACTCAGGCCCAACACCAATATTCTATCCTGACCGTTCCGGGCGTGAACGAATATGCGCATATCGATACCGCCGGCACCAGCGTCCTGGCCAGCGGCCGTTATATCACTCCCGTGGGTCAAACGATCCGCATCACCCATGACCCCTTCGGCATGGCCATCTCCCCCGACGGCGCCACCACCGTCACCCTGCATAATGGCGTCTTCACCATCATCGACAACAACACGCTGGCCTCCACCCGCGTTCCGAGCTATGACCATACCATCCCCTCGCCGCTGTCCAAAGGATCCTTCCTCGGCGTAGCATTCTCCGAAGACTCAAAGACCCTCTACCTCAGCGGTGGCGACAATGGCGCCGTCATCGTCTATAATATCCCCACCCTCCGTCGGACCGACTCGATCTCGCTGAACGGCCGGATCCGGCCGGCCGATGCATCGACCGCCACCGATACAACGGACTACGAAGACAGCTTCACCTCCGATCTCCTCTACAACGCCGACGCGAACGAGCTCCTGGTACTGGACCGCGGAAATTTCCGTCTGGTCCGGATCGACCTGGCCACCCGCAGGATCACCGCCTCCATCCCCACCG
>DASZJO010000089.1:0-7241 GCA_035948015.1 Puia sp. | reverse complement strand
CCGCCTTCTTTACCGCTATCTCCGTATTCAGGGAGAAATCGACCGGAATCAATATTTTATCGAATGCAGCTGCCATGACAATCTTTCCGACTAAAGTAGTTCGCGGGGATTAACCCATGATTAGAGTAAGATTAGAATTGGATTAGAGCGGGCGGAATTCCTGCGGAGTTGTGTAATATTGCGTCAGAATGGCGGATGAACGAAAGATATTGATCGTCGAAGACGAAAAGAAAATTGCCGATACGCTCAAGATGGGCCTCATGGAAAACGGCTTTTATGCAGAGGTGGCGTATGACGGAAAAATCGGCTATCAACTGCTGACTTCGCGCAGCTTTGACCTCGTTATCCTGGACATCAACCTGCCGGGCATGAATGGTTATGATCTTTGCAAGGCTGTCCGGTATCGGAATATGAATATGCTGGTGATCATGCTGACAAGTATGAGCTCGCTGGATGATAAAGTGGAAGGGTATGATGCCGGCGCGGATGATTACCTGGTCAAACCGTTCGAGTTCCGGGAGCTTCTGCTGAAGATGCGGGCGTTGCTCAAGCGGACGCCGGGCCAGGAGGTACCGGTGGGCAATGTGCTCCGGGCTGGCGATCTCGAGATGAACCTCGACAATAAGGAGGTGCACCGGGGCGGGAAGAAGATCAAGCTAACGGCAAAAGAGTTTCAATTGCTGGAATACCTGATGCGCAACAAGAACCGGGTGGTGTCAAGGGCCGATCTGGCCATCAATGTCTGGGACGTCGATTTCAATACCAACACCAATGTGATCGATGTATATATCAGCTATGTCCGGAATAAGGTGGATAAGGATTTTGATGTGAAGCTGATCCAGACGCATGTCGGAATGGGATATATTTTAAAAACCCAGGGCTGATGCCGGTCAAGATCCGCATAACGTTATTGTTCACGTTGCTGGTATGGGCCATACTCACGCTGGTTTGCGGGTCCGTCTATTATTTCTCCTATACGAACCGGATCAAGGATATTCAAACGCGGCTGGCCAACCGGGCGATCACTACGGGCAGGCTGTTAAGTCAGACCGGTGTTTTTGATCAGGCGTTGATCCGGAAGATCGATTCGTCTACTTCGGTGGCCATGCGGGACAAGGTGGTAGAGGCGTATGACGCGGCGGATCAGCGGATCTACTGGTACAGCGATAAGGTAGCCGATACGATCCGGACGGATAGGGTGGTTATCGACCAGGCCCGGGCGGAAAAGTCGCCTATTTATTTCAGGCAGGGCGTTAAGGATGCGATAGCTTTTTATTATCTCGATGAAAATGCCAGTTTTGTCATTATTGCGGCGGCTTATGATGAGGCCGGGAATGAGAAGCTGCGCCACTTGCGACTGGTGCTGACGTTGAGTTTTGTCGGCGGTATTCTTATTTCGGTGATTGGCGGGTATCTTTTTTCGATCAGCCTGTTGCGCCCGTTGCGGCGCATTTCCGATGAGGTCAACGAGATTTCGGCCCGGAATCTGGCGCGACGGATCCGGTCCGCCGGCACTGTCAACAAGGATGAATGGCGTTATCTCTCGGATACCCTCAATCGTTTGTTGAACAGGTTACAGGAGAGTTTCGAGATCCAGGGCCGTTTCATCGCCAATGCGTCGCATGAGCTGTCGACACCGCTGACATCCGTTTCCAGTCAGCTCGAGGTTGCGTTGCAGCGGGTGCGGAGCGTGGAGGAATACCGGCAAGTGATCCAGTCGGTATACCAGGATGTGCAGCATTTGAACAAACTAACGCAGACCTTGCTCGAGTTTGCCAGGGCTTCAGGCACCGCCGCAGGGCTGGAAATCGACCTCATCCGGATAGATGAGATCCTGCTGCGATTGCCCGGCGAGATTACGAAGACAAATCCGTTATTTGCCGTAACGCTCGATTTCGACCAGTTGCCGGAGGCGGAGGAGGCGCTACTGGTGTTTGGGAATGAGGAGCTGTTGTTCACAGCGATAAAGAATGTTGTCTCCAATGCCTGCAAGTATAGTGATGACCACCATGCGACGGTGCGACTGGCGGTCCAGGGAAAGGAGATCCGGGTCACCATCCAGGATCAAGGCCGGGGGATCCCTTTGGAGGAATGGGAGAAGATATTTCAGCCGTTCTACCGGACGAACGAGGGGCATACCATTCCGGGGTTCGGGCTGGGGCTGTCGCTGGCGCGTCGTATCATTCAGCTCCACAAAGGATGGATCTCGGTCGATTCCGCGGTCGGCCGGGGATCGGTCTTTTCCGTGCGACTGCCGGTGGCGGGGACGAGCCATTTCTAAGGGGTCTCCGCCGCCTGCCATTTCTAATCTAATTCTAATCTGCGTCTAAGTCTTTGCTAATCCGGCTGCGTCATCTTAGTGCCATCTACAACTGGGCGGAGCCCAGTTCGCACTTGACGACCGAGAGGGAGGAAAGTGCAGACATTAACGGTGTTGAGACAAAAAATTATTTTGCGCAGCAATTTTTTGTCGAAATCTATTCTAAACATTTAAATCAAACAGTATGCGTATTAAAAATATAGCATTGGCCGGTCTTTTACCGATTATGCTATTTTCATGCGTCAGCAGCAAGAAGTTCAAGGCTCTGCAATCGAAATACGATAGTCTTAACAGATCGTATGCGGATGTACAGAATGATCTTAAGAACTGCAACAGCAAGACGGTGGATCTCACCCGCGCCAAGTCCGATTGTGATGCGCAGGTAGCGGCGTTGAACAAGCAGGTGGCTTTTCTGAAGGAAAACAATACTCAGGCTTTGAAACAGCTGGAGGATATGTCGGTCATATCCAGCGAGCAGGCGCAGAGTATCCGCCAATCGTTGGCGAACCTGGGGGCCAAGGATGCTTACATTCAGACCCTTCAGCAGGCGATGGCGCATAAAGACTCGCTTAATATGGCGTTGGTGCAGAATCTCAAGGGGGCGATCGGCGATCTGAACGATCAGGACATCAATATCAAGGTCGACAAGGATGTGGTCTACATAGATATTTCGGACAAGCTCCTGTTTGCTACCGGCAAATACAATGTGACGCCGCGGGCGCAGGAAGTATTAGGGAAGGTGGCTACGGTCCTGAAAGCGCAGCCTAATATCGAATTTATGGTGGAAGGGCATACGGACAATGTTCCATTCCGGCATGGGGATCTGCTGGACAACTGGGATCTGAGTGTGAAGCGGGCTACGGCGGTGATCCGCATTTTGCAGAACAAGTATGGGCTCGAGCCCGCGAAGATGGCGGCGGCAGGACGCGGGGAGTATTTGCCGGTGGCGGATAACAGTACGGCGGAAGGCAGGCAGTTGAATCGCCGGACGCGGATCGTGATTTTGCCGCAGCTGGATCAATTCTTCAAGTTGTTAGAGCATAAATAGATTTTAGGGTTTGGTGTGGTGATTGATCCGTATCCAGGGGTTTAGTTTAGTCCCGGCGAGAGCCGGGACTTTTTTTTGGTGTACCCGCCGAAAGGCGGGCACACCGGGTGTTTGGGAGAATGCTGCCGCCGGGACTTTTTTAGTTGACGAGGTACATCCGCGTAGCGGAGTTGATGTATTCAATGGGATCGAAGGCGCTGTCGAACGTATCGCTCATGGCATCGAGCTTGACGCCGAGGGCTTGCACTTTCAGCCCGATCTCCGGATCGTTACGATATTTCAGGACGAGCTCATTGTACCGGGCGATGATTCCGCGGATCTCGAAGGTCAGTTCGCCGAAACGCAGTTTGAGGGATTGAACGTCCATCAGTTCGTAATAGATTGGCTGCTTCCAATTCTTGATATCAGTCGAGCGGCGATCCGTCACGAGGGCGGAGGATCTTTTTCGCAGATCCGTCAGGAACTGGTAGCGCTGATCAGCGTCGGTTTCTTTGGTAAAATGGCGAGCATAGTCTTCCCGGGCGACTTTGAGCAGGGTGAGGTTCTGGTTGAGGATGGTGTCATAGTGGATCTGCAGCTTATTGAGATCGTTGGTAACGATCTCCCACTGTTGTTCGATGAGATCTTTATCGTAGCCGAACTGGCTAAGCTTGGCGGTGAGAAGGAACATTTTCTGGCTTTCGTCCCGCAGCTCTTTTTTCTTATTGCCCAGGGAGGTGATATAGTTGTCGATGCCTAGGAAAAGGGCCTGACAGACGGGTCCGGCGATGGGAGTGGCACCGGTGATATTGCCGGTGATCTGGACCATGTCATGCAGAACGTTCAGCGCGGGGTCTTTGTCTTTCTCTTTTTCGATATAGGCGTAGAATTTTTTATACCAATCTTCATACCCCGGGTATTTCATCGGGTCGGCGGTTTCATTGAGGGTCGTGAAAAAGCTCTTGGCCGAGTTGAACAGCATAAGCGGCTGGATCTCCTTGTCCATCGAGACGAGGTTGATGATGGCGGACTGGTAGTTAGCCTGATAAACGTTGATTTCGTTTTCTTCGATAGCCGCTTGTTTTTGTTCGAGCGCCTGGACGCGGAGCAGTAGCTTGTCCGCTTTTTCGCGGGCGTCGCGGGTGGCAGTGATGGCGAGGTCGAGGGAGTCGACTTTGCTATCGAGCCGGGAGAGGGTTTGATCAATACTTTTCGTCTTTTTGTCGAGGTTGTCCTGGATATCGTTCAGGACTTTGTTTCGGATGTTCTTGTCGGATGACAAGGACGTGTCGGGCAGCTGGGACTGGGCGAGCGCGAGCTGGCCGATCAGCAGGCCGGACAGGAGGAAGCCGTACTTTTTCAAAGTGATGAATTTTTAGTCGGGAAAGTAACGGCCGAAAGGATAAAACGCTATTAGAATAGGATTAGAAGGCAATTAGAATCGTATAAATACGATACTCCGGTGCGGAGATTTACGTAAAAAATCGAGGGAGTTTGCTCTTTTTTAACATATCGCGCTATCCTATTTTTGACTTATCCAATTCCAATGAACGAACCGACAGGTTCAATATCCATGTAAAAACTGCTTTCGGTCCTTATGAAGGAAGCCTCTTAAAATTCAATTCTCATTGAAAAGCCCTCGACTAAAAATTGGGGGTTTTTTCGTTCGGACGGCCCCGGAGGGGCCCGGGGGGTACCCGAGCGAAGCGAAGGGTACGACCGAGTAACGCACCAGTGGTGCGTTACGAAGGTCTAAGCGATCCGAAGGATCGCAGACTTTTAGCCCCGTAGAGCCGCCGTCAGGCGGCGAAGCCAAAAAGGGATTCCAGGGAATTTCCATTATCAATTCTTGCGGATATAAATGTCCACCACCCTTGACAGGCAAGGGTTGCCGTGAACGAGCAGGGTATCGGCTGTGAGGATAGCCTGATAGGGGACGTTTTGGATCGTGAGGGTGGTCGTGTCCGTGATGGCGCAGCCGACGATCCCAAAGCCAACCTGGTAGAATCCGGTATCGGTCTCGGACGTTAGATCGGTCAGCAGCAGGACCGGATTAGCAATATGGAGATAATTAGGTTCATAGTTAACTGAATCTTCGAAGATGGAATCGTTATGGATGATCGTGAACTTTCCGCTGCTATCGAATATCAGGGTCCGGCTGATGCCGGTATTGGCAGGGGTTAGCGGGGGGGCCGGCTCGCGACTGTGCAGAGATAATCTGGGCGTGTCCCACAAGGTCGAGGATTGGTAGGCCCAGGTCCAGGTACCGATGATGCTGGCGGTGTCGTTGCCCGTGGTGCCGATGGTTCCCGGTTTGGATTTTGTGCAGGAAGAGGAGGAAAGGATAAGGATTAAAAGGGAGAGATACGATAACGGGCTGCGCATGGTGGATGTTTCGAGCAGCAAAAATAGGAAAATAATCTCAGGACTTCCGGCCGATCAGGTTCATGACCGCATCCTTGTAGCTGACCCCGATGGGGATGGTAGTCTTGCCCAGCTCGATGGAGTTGCCGTAAATGGAGCGGATATGGCGGAGGGCGACGATATAGGATTTATGTACGCGAATGAACTGCCGGGCGGGCAGGGACTTTTCCAGGTCATTCATGGTCTGATGAGTGATCAGCGAATAGTCCGGCGTATGGATCTTGAGGTAGTCGCGGCTTCCCTGGACGTAGAGGATCTCGGAGAAATTTACCCGAAAGAATTTACTGTTGGAGCGGATGAAAATGTGATCTTCGGAGAAGGGGTCGGCTTCTTTTGCGGCGGCGGAGAACAGGCGGTTATCGAGGATCTTGTTAACGGCGCGGGAGAACCGCTCGAAGGAGATCGGTTTCAGCAGATAGTCGATGACGTTGAATTCATAACTTTCGAGCGCATATTCCGCGTAGGCGGTCGTCAATACAACCAGGGGCGACTCTTTCAACCCGCTCAGGAATTGCAGGCCGGTCATTCCGGGCAGCCGGATGTCGAGGAACATGATGTCGATCTCCCGCGTAGCGAGAGCCGATTCGGCTTCGAGCGCATTCCGGTATATCCCTGTCAGTTCCAGGCTGCCGAGGCGGGTCAGGTGGCTTTTAAGGACGTCCTGGGCCAGGGCTTCATCTTCAACTATGATACATTTTAACAAACGTTTACGGTTTTTAGGATGAGCGAAACGGTGAACGAGCTCTTGTTTAAAATTACGTCAAGTGTATGAGAGTCCGGGTAGAGGGTCTCCAGTCTTTCCCGTGCATTCCGAAGGCGAAGCTGGCTCGTCCGGCTCTCATCCTTTTCAGTTTGGATGATATCCAGGTCAAAGGACTTGGGATATAACAGTTCGAGAAGGCTGCGACTGTGCGCGATGCCTTTGCCGTTGATGCGTTTGGCCTGCATCTCCAGGTCTGCGTCCGTGCTGTTAATGACATTAAGGGTGATCAGCCCGCTGCCTACCTTGATGGTGATATAGATGTAGGGTTCGCTAAAGCTATTGTCCATCGCGTGCTTAAAACTGTTCTCGATAAAGGAGATAAATAGGAAGGGTTCGATCCTGACCCCGTTCGTGACACCTTCCACCGTCAGGCGGATGTCTGCCTGGTGGCGGATCTTTTCGATCTCGATATAGTTTCGGATAAAATCGATCTCTTTATCCAGGGGAATAGACTCCTCGTCGCATTCATAGATCAGATAGCGCATGATATCTGCCAGCCGAACGACGACTTCCGGGGCGCGATCTGATTTCTGCAAGCTCAGGGAATAGATACTGTTGAGGGTGTTGAAGAGGAAATGGGGGTTCAACTGGGCGCGAAGGTAGCGAAGCTGGAAGAAGCTGCTTTCTTTCCTGGCGGTTTGGAGTTCTTCCTTTTGATCGATGGACCGGCCGATGTTAAAGGCCAGCAGGGACAGGCTCATATTTAC
>DASZJO010000088.1:0-4831 GCA_035948015.1 Puia sp. | reverse complement strand
ACAGTGGGGGCGGGGGACGAGGGGTTGGGACGGACGAGGAGGGTGGAGACTGAGGACGTGCCGGAGGAGGAGGACGAGGAGTTAGGTGGGGAAGGATGAAAAATTGGTTATAACCTTAAAACACATCAATATGAAGAAGATCGTATTTTATTGTCTGTTGTTGGGCGGATTTTTGGTGATGCATACGCCGGTTCGGGCGCAGCTAAGGACGCTGCCCTCTGCGGTAACCGATTCTTTTAAGACACATTATCCCAACGCGAAGCAGGTGAGTTGGTCCGACAAGCTGAGTTATTGGCAGGTCAGCTTTTACCTGGATGCAGATGCGCTCACGTCGAAGTTCAAGAATACGGGGGAATGGCAGTCTTCGATGAAGAAGATCGCGCAGACCAGCCTGCCGGCTGAGGTGCAGGATGGGTTCTCGAAGAGTTTGTATGCCGATGGTGAATGGACGGTGTCCACCGTGCAGGTGCTTTATCTGCCGGGAGATGTGACGCAGTATGCGGTCCAGGTGGAGAAGAGTTCGTTCTCGAAGAAGAACCTGTTGTTCAACAGCAAAGGGCGGCTGATCAAGGAGAATGCGGCGCTGTAAAAATTTGCAAGTAGTAATCATGATAAAAAAATTCGTTCTTTTCGGGCTGGCGCTTTGCGTGGCCATTCCGCCGGTGTCTGCGCAGCCGGATCGCTGGCAGCAGCGGGTCAAATACACGATGAATGTGGCGATGGATGTGCATGCGAACCGGTTTACCGGAACTCAAACGCTCGCGTATACGAACAATTCGCCGGATACGCTCGACCATGTCTTCTATCACCTTTACTGGAATGCTTTTCAGCCCGGCAGTATGATGGATACGCGGAGCCGGGAGCTGGGCAAGATCACGTATAACAGCGGGCGGCGCGGCGGTGAGCAACAGGACTGGGATCCGCGGGTGCGGGACCGGATATTGAATCTGAAGCCGGATGAGATCGGGTATCAAAAGGTGCTGTCGCTGACGATGAATGGAGTGCCGCAGAACTTTACAGCAGATGAGACGATCCTGCAGGTCAAGCTCAGCAAGCCCATCCTGCCGCACTCCACCGTTGTATTCCAGATGAATTTCGAGGCACAGGTGCCGTTGCAGGTCCGGCGTAGCGGTCGGGACAACCCGCAGACAGGGGTCCGCTATTCGATGAGCCAGTGGTACCCGAAGATGTGCGAATACGACTATGAAGGCTGGCATCCTACGCCGTATGTCGCGAGGGAGTTTTACGGTGTGTGGGGTGATTACGATGTAACGATTTCCATTGACAAGAGTTATTTGCTGGGCGGCACGGGGTACCTGGTCAATGCGGCGCAGGTGGGGTATGGGTATGAGGCGCCGGGGACGAAGGTGGTGCGGCCGGCGGGGGATCAGTTGGTCTGGCATTTTGTGGCGCCGAATGTCCATGATTTCATGTGGGCGGCCGATCCGGATTTCAAGCATCTGGTCCGTCGGGTACCGAACGGGCCGGTGATCAACGTCATCTACAAGAACAAGAATAATGATCCGCATGCGGATACTCCATGGATCAACCTCGCGGATGCGGCGGTGATCGTGTTGCCTTTTATCGAGAAGACATTCGGGCCGTATCCGTGGAAGCAATATTCGTTTGTGCATGGGGGAGATGGGGGGATGGAATACCCGATGAGTACGCTGATCAACAATCCTGGTGTGGGTACGGCATTTCATGAGTGGATGCATAGCTGGTATCAGGGGATGATGGGAACCAACGAATCGGAGTATGCGTGGATGGATGAGGGGTTCACGAGCTATGCGGCCGCGCGGGTGGTCGCCTATTATTATCAGCAACGTTTGAAGCGTGATCCGGGCAATGCCAACTTGCAGCAAATCGTAGAAAGGGAGAAGACGCAGCTTCCGGTGGATCATGCAACTGCCTACAATGGTTATTATATGCTGGTCAAGAGCGGGCTCGAGGAACCGCTGACTACGCACGCCGATCATTTCAATACCAATTTCGCGTACAGTATCGCCAGCTATTCGAAGGGAGAGATGTTCCTGGAGCAGCTCGGGTATATCGTGGGTGAGGAGGTCAGGGATAAGATCCTGCTGGAGTACTATCGATTGTGGAGGTTCAAGCATCCGAACGCGAATGACTTTATGGTGGTCGCGCAGAAGGTAAGCGGGATGCAGTTGGACTGGTATAAGGAATACTGGGTAAATACGACGAAGACGATCGACTACGGGATCGACAGCCTATGGGAGCAGAACGGCAAATCGGCGATCCGGCTCAAGATGGTCGGTTTCATGCCGATGCCGCTCGATGTGGTGGTTACCTATAAAGATGGCAGCAGGGAGATGGCGTATATTCCGCAGTACTTGCAGTTTGGGGCAAAGGCGGTGGAGGATACGAGTATTCCGAGGACAGTCTTTGAGCCGTGGAAGTGGACCAGTCCGACTTATACGTTCGAGGTGAATCGTCGTTTGCTGGATATAAAGACTATCGAGATCGATCCGACGCAGCGGATGGCGGATGTGGAACGAAAAAATAATAAGCTGGTCATTCCGGATGTTCCGCAACCGAACCTGGGGAATTAGCTAGCGTCCGTAGAATTTGTTGATTGCTTCCACGCGATTGTTGACATGCATCTTTTCGTAGATATGATATACGTGTTTGCGAACGGTCTCCTGGCTGATAAACAGTCTGGCGGCGATCTCTTTGTATAGCATGCCGCGGGAGAGGAGTTCGAGGATCTCGTTCTCGCGGTTGGAGAGGATACTGATCGTCTTCACGGCGGTGTTGGTATCGGGGGTGTCGGCTGGTTTGGCCTGGAAGGCATTGACGACTTTGCGGGCGATCTGGCTGCTCATGGGGGCGCCGCCTTCATAGAGCTCGCGGAGGGAGTCGAGCAGTTTTCCAGGGGCGGTCTTCTTAAGAATGTAGCCGTTGGCGCCGGCTTTGAGGGCTTCGAAGATCTTCTCGTCTTCTTCGTAGATCGTACACATCATAAAAAGGATCTCGGGGTGTTGCGGTTTGAGCTGGCGGACGAGGTCGATCCCGCTCTCGCCTTCGCCCAGGTTGATATCCATGAGGACTACGTTGGGTTGGAGGGAGGGGATCTTTTGCAAAGCTGATTCGGCGTCGGCGAAAGAGCCTGCCAGGGTATATCCTTCAGCCATCAGGATGATCTGCTCGAGTGCAGAGCGGATGTCCTTATTATCATCAACGATACATACTGAGATAGTCATGGTGTAAAGTTCCGGGTCTTTCGGAAATTGGAAATACCATTTTGTGGTAGTTTTTGGGGTTTGTGGGTGGTTTTGTTGGCGCGGAGGGGCGAAAGTTGGCGGCGAGGGGTGGCGAAGGGTGAGGCGGCGGCGGGGCGCGGTGGAGGTATAGGGGGCTGGGCGTGGTGCGGAGCTAATAGGGTACCTGGAGGAGGTATTTTTCCCGGAAATAGTCCCGGTCGAAAAGCTGACTAATCTCAATAATCCGCGGGTGGAGGCCGGAGGTGGAGATTTCGGCGGCGAGGTCGCCGCCTTTTAAACAAATCAGGCCGGATACATCGAATTGGGGCTTACGAAGGAGGGGGCGGGACCAGGTCCAGAGGTCTTTCAGGGGGGCGACGGCGCGGGAGACGGCGACGTCGAATTTTCGGCCTTTTATTTCTTCAGCGCGGGTATGGGCGGTGGTGACATTGGTCAGACCGATGGATGATGCGACTGCATCGACGACCTTTATCTTTTTGCCGATGCTGTCGACGAGATGGAATTTGGTGTCAGGAAAGAGGATCGCGAGGGGAATACCGGGGAAGCCGCCGCCGGTACCAATATCGATCACTTCCATGCCTGGCTGGAAGTCGAATGCGGCGGCGATCGCCAGGGAGTGCAGGATGTGTTTTTCATAGAGACTGTCGATATCTTTTCGGGAGATGACGTTGATCTTTCCGTTCCAATCCTTATACAGATCGTCGAGGGCGGCCAGTTGCCGGATCTCTTCGGCTGAAAAATCGTCGAAGTATTGCAGGACTATTTCCAGGTGGCCCGGGGCTTTTTCCATATCACGGACGAAAAGATGATATAATAAGGGAACATCCAGAGATCGAGCAGCCACCACCAGGGGAAGAGGTCTTCTTCGCCGAGGCGGCGCATGGTCTTTTGGAAGACGATGCCCTGTACGATCAGGCGGAGTCCAAAGATTGCCAGAGCCAGTTTCCAGTCAAAGAACAGGCTGACGATAAGGAGGGGGTAAAACAGGAAATAGGAGCCGGCGTAGAGGCTCAGCAGGAATTTGTGCAGCGGCTTGTAATATTTTGCAGTGCTGTAATGGCGTGACTTTTGGCGGAACCATTCGCCGAAGGTCTTCTTTGGCTCCGAGACCATGAAGGTGTCCGGGTCTACGACGATGGCGGTATTGGAATCCGTAGCGACTTTATTGATGAAGAGGTCGTCGTCGCCGCCGGGGACGTGGTTCATGGCGGAAAACCCTTTATTACGCAGGAAGACGGCCTTCTTATACGAGAGATTTCGGCCGATGCCCATATAGGGAAGGCCGGCCAGGGCATATGAAAAGTATTGAAGGGCGGTGTGGAAGGTATCGAACCGGATGAGCTTGTTGAGGACGCCGGGACCTTTTTTATACGGGCTATAACCCAGAACCACTTCAATGCCGTCGCGATAGCCGTCCTGCATTTTTTGCATCCAGAATTCGCTGGCCGGCATACAGTCTGCGTCGGTAAGAAGAACGATCTCGTGGCGGGATTCCTTGATACCCATGCTCAGCGGGTATTTCTTACCGGTGATACCGAGCGCTTCGTGTTCCAGGTTTACGATATGCAATCCCTTAAATGTCTTCT
>DASZJO010000087.1:0-38590 GCA_035948015.1 Puia sp. | reverse complement strand
ACCCACGTACTTCAAGCTCAGCCGGACCATCCCGCTCCCCGGCGACTCGGCCATTCCCGTCGTGACCGGCGCCCAACTCCAATTAGAAGGCAGCGACAACTCTGTTTATCCGTTCACTGAAACAGGTAAGGGCAGCTATCTTTTGACATCCGCCAGCTTGAACACCACCACGAAGTACCGGCTGCGGATCAGCAACGTCAACAACGAGACCTATCTGAGCGATTATGTCCCCTACAAAGCCACTCCCCCGATCGATAGCGTGAACTGGATCAGCACGCCCCCCGGCGTGAACATTTACGTCAACACGCATGACCCCACAGGGAACACCCGCTATTATCAGTGGACATACAACGAGACCTGGGAATACACCTCGGCGGAACAATCGGGCTTTGTCTGGGAGAACGACAGCCTCATTCTCGCGACCGCTTCCAACCAGTACTATTATTGCTATCACAACGACTCGTCAAGCCTGGTCCTCATCAACACTACGGCAAAGCTCGCAGAGGATGTCGTCTACCGGCAGCCGTTGATCTTTATTCCCGTCAACACCCAGGCCCTTGCGATCGAATACAGCGTCCTGGTTAGCCAATTTGCCCTTGCCGACTCGGCGTACAACTATCTCACGCTTCTACGGAGTAACACCGAACAGCTCGGTTCCGTCTTCGACCCGCTGCCTTCCCAACTGACCGGCAATCTCCATTGCCTCACCCATCCGAATGAGATCGTCGTGGGCTATGTCTCCGCCGGCACCCTTCAGCAAGAACGCATCTTTATCAATTACCGGCAACTCCCCAACTGGCAGTACTACATCGAATGCCCTATAAAGGATACCACGGTGCCCGATGATGAAGCGTCGATGATATCTTTCTTTGATGGACAGGGCTATCTCCCTATCTACCTCAACCGCGGCATCCTGACAGCCAATTTCAAGAGCTGCGTCGACTGCCGGACCCAGGGCGGATCCAGTACCAAACCCTCCTTCATGCCCTGATCCCTCCGCCAGGCCTATTTATGCCTCATCGCCCAATACATCGCCTCCCCAAACGTGGCTACCCAAATTTCCTTCTGGTTCGCCTTGAGGTAATCCAGCACCGCCTGATGCACATCCGTCGCGGTCGTAATATAATCTCCGCCCACGCCGTGAAACATGATCACGCCCATTCCCCCCGCTTCCTGCACTTTTTTGATAAACCCGATGATCGTCGCCGCATCGGTATGATCCTCCACTCCCAACGCCGGAACCCGCAACGAATCGAGATGCGCGAAATCCGTGATCACCGACGTGACATCCCCGCCGATCCGCGCATACTGCACCGTCCCGGTCCTTCGCAGCGAATCCACATAGTCTTTCCCGCCCGCCGTCGTTTCGGCACAAGGGTACGCAAAGGTCCTGACCGTCTTCCCGTCCAGCGCATAGAGGAACCGGTTCATCAGGTCTATCTCGTCGATCATTTGCGTCTGGGTGTACGACGCCGACGATACCGGATTATCAGGCGACGGTGAACAAGGATGGAAGAGAGTATGATTGCCGAGCTCGAATCCTTCCCGGGCCAATTGCCGCCACCGGGGTATCGTGACATAGTCGATATCGCTGGTGAGAAAGAACGTTGCCTTGAAGCCCGCCGCCTTGAGCTGCGGTACCGCGGAATCCAGCTGCGAAACCAGCGCATCGTCATAGGTCAGGACGATCGTCGCCTTCTTATGATGCGGCCAATGCATCGGCTGCGCGCCTCCCTGCGCGCCCGCCTGCGGGCCCCCCTGCGCACAAACCTGCGCCGACCACCCAGTCAGACAGCCGAGAATGATGGCAAGCTTTTTCATATTCCCCAAAAATACCACTAAATTAACACCACAACTGGCAATCGGTGAACATCGAACTGATCGAACGGGCCGGGCACCTGACGGTGCTGCACGACAAATACAAGGACATCGTGGCGGGGGAAGGCCATTGCATCATGCTTAGCGGCGAAGCCGGCATCGGCAAAACCGCCCTGGTGAGAGCTTTTTGTCAGGAACACCGCCACCACGCCAAGATCTACCTTGGCTCCTGCGACGCCCTGTTCACGCCCCGCCCCCTGGCCCCCCTCTATGATATCATCTGGCAGATCTGGGAGGACGACTGGAAATCCGATGGCCCCGAAGACCGCAGCGGCCTTTTCACAAAATTCCTTAACCGCTTCGACCAGCTGCCGGGCCCGTCCCTGATGGTATTCGAAGACATCCACTGGGCCGATGAAGCCACCATCGACTTCATCAAATTCCTGGCCCGCCGTATCACCCGCCTTCGCTGCCTGTTCATCGTGACATGGCGCGACGAAGAGGTCTACCCGGGCCATCCGCTGCGACAACTGCTGGGCCAGCTGCCGCCGCATTCGTTTACCCGCCTGCAACTGCCGCCGCTATCGCGACGTGCCGTAGACGACCTCGCCAACACCCGCGGCTACCGCGGCGAAGACGTCTATGACATCTCCGGCGGCAACCCGTTTTATGTGAACGAGATCCTCGCAAGCTACAGCCCGGGGATACCCGATAATATCAAGGATTCCATCCTCTCCGTATACAATCGTCTCGACAGCGATACCCGCCGGGTCTGCGAGCTGCTGTCCGTCATGCCCACCGGCCTCGAGACGGACTATCTCGGGCAGCTGGAACCGGATTACGCGACCGCTCTCGCCTCCTGCCTGGAGAAAAGGGTCGTGCTGCTAAAAGATAACCGGCTTCTCTTCAAACATGAACTATACCGGCGGACCATCGAGTCCTCCCTTTCCCCCTTCACGAGGATAGCGCTGAACAAAAAGATCCTGTCCGCATTCGGGGAAAGTTTTGAGGCGGACGGCGAGACCGAGCGGATCATCCACCATGCCAAAAACGCCAACGAGCATCAGACTGTCGTTCACTACGCTCCCCTGGCCGCCAAAAAGGCCGCATCCGTAGGCGCCCATACTGAAGCAGCGCGGCTCTACTTTTCCGCTATTGAATACTATCAGGGAAAAGACCCCGATATCCTCGTCGGGCTATTCGAGCCGTACGCATACGAATGCCATCTCACCAACCAGATAAAGACGGCCATCATCTATCAGCAAAAGGTGGCCAACATCTGGCGGGAAAAAGGCGTCCCGGAGAAACTAGGCAACTCCCTTTGGTTCCTCTCGCGTCTCTGGTGGTTCGACGGCAATCGGCGGCAAGCGGAAAGATTCGCAAAGGAAGCCGTCGATGTCCTCGACGATCGGCCGCCGTCAAGGCCAAAAGCGATGGCCTTCAGCAATATGTCGCAATTGAAAATGATCTCCGATCAGACCGTCGAATGCATATATTGGGGACAACGCGCCATCGAGATCGCCCAACAGCTCGCCGACGAAGAGATCCTTTCTCACGCTTACAACAATATCGGCACCGCCCAGATGAACGTTCCCGGATACTGGCAGAAAGGTCTCGAGCTGCTAAGGAAAAGCCTCGAGATCGCCCTTCGGAATAATTTCCACGAGCACGCGGCCCGCGCCTATACGAATATGGCCTATAGCGCCGTGCACATGAAGGAATACGCCTTCGCCAAGAATATCCTCCGCGAAGGCATCCAATATTGCGAAGAACTCGAACTCGACTCCTGGCGTACCTATATGCTCTCCTGGAAGGCCCGGCTTCTGCTCGACACGGGCCATTGGGAGGAAGCGTCCGCCATCGCCGGGCAATTGATCGCCAACGAATCCCAGGCGTCCATCGTGAAGATCGGCGCCCTCGTGGTCATCGGTACCATCAACATGCGCCGTAATGCCACCGACGCCCTCCCGCTCCTTTTGGAAGCAAAAGCAAAAGCGTTCGAATCTATGGAGCTGCAGCGGGTCCTCCCTGCCCTCACCGCCTTGCTGGAATACGAGTGGATCACCGGCCGGCCGGTCCTCGAAAAAGCCGCCATCGAATGCACGATCGGGCTGCTTAGCCAGGGCGGTACCCTAAGGGAAAGCAGCGAATTTGACTTCTGGCTGTGGAAGGTCAGAGGACAGCAGGTGCCCTTGCATGCGGTGCACAATCGCTACCGCGCTGACCACCCGGAAATTGCGATGGAGACCGCCGCAGGATGGGAGCGACTGGGCTGCCCCTATGAACAGGCACTTTTCCTGTTCGAAGGCGACGAGGCCGCCAAACGGGAAGCCATCGCTATCGTCCACCGGCTCGGCGCTGTCGCTATCTATGAAAAAATGAAGCTGGAAATGCGGTCCGAAGGCATCCGCAGCATCCCGCGCGGCAGCCGCAAAACTACCCTCGCCAATTCCGCGCTACTGACTGAAAGGGAGCTGGGCGTCCTTGAACTGCTGAAAGAAGGACTGCAAAATAAAGAGATCGGATCCCGGCTCTTTATTTCCGCTAAAACCGTCGACCACCATATTTCTGCTATCCTGTTCAAGCTGGACGTTGATTCCCGGACCAAGGCCGTCCGGGAAGCCATTCGCCGCGGGATCATGAAATAGCCCCCGGGCCGCCAAACCCCCGATATCCTAAAATAGGGAACCCCCGAACCGGAAATAGGGAATATCACCGAGTGTCTACTCCAGCAAAAAATGGAACTTTGATCTATCAAATACAAAAATAACTACCATGAAAAAGTTTCTGATCGAACGCAATCTCCCCGGCGCCGGCAACCTGACTCCCCAGGAATTAGAGGATATCGCCCGCGCCTCCTGCGAAGTCGTCTGCCAACTGGGTCGCCCCTACCACTGGATCCAAACCTTTGTCACCCAGGACAAACTCTATTGTATCCATATCGCTGAAAATGAGGAACTTGTGCGTGAACACGCTCGGTTGGGCAAATTCCCGATCAATATGATTTCAGAAGTCAAGACCGTCATTGACCCCCTGACAAGCAATATGTTATAAGGGGGGCGGGATTCTTTTGTTTTCCTCATGGTTTTCCACAATACGCAAGTAAATAATTCGTTACTAAATAGTTAGGTTTTTTGTAAAATCCCTATCCCCTTGAAATGAGCCCGAGGCCAACCTCTGTCATTAATGGTGCAACCTATCCTACACCAACGGCGACCGCACAAACCGCGCAGCCCGACGGTCAATCTTCCGCGCACGGCAGCCCGCCGCCCGCGCAGCCCGACGGCCAATCCTCTCATCCGAGCCTCGATAGCCTTCTTCAACTGGCCGCCCGCCTTGCCTCCGCTCCCCTTGCCGTTATCCTCGACATCAACCATCCCGGGAACCAGCTCGCCGGTTTCACCGTCAATATCCCGTTGATTGCCCGCAACGGCCGCCACCTTGGTCACCTCTGCCTGAATCCCAGTGACCCGCTTACCAATAGCCAGGCCGATAACCTCCGGCTTATCGCAGAAAGCCTCATGCAACTGATGATGCTTACCCCCGATAAACTGGTGACCGAACAACTGGACAAACAAAAAGCATTTTACGAGAACATCCTCAATAAGCTCCCGACCGATATCGCCGTATTCGATGCCGAGCACCGCTACCTGTTCGTTAACCCCGGCGCCATCAGTAAGGCAGAATACCGCAAATATATTATCGGCAAAGACGACTATGAATATGCCGCCTGGCGTAACCGCGATATCTCGGTGGCGCATGAACGCCGCGCAAAATTCCTGGAGGCCAAGAATACCGGGAAAGAGATCCGCTGGGAAGACAGCCTCCCCAACGCACAAGGGAACATCATTACCCATCTTCGCCGGATGTTCCCTGTATACGATGAAAATGGCGAGCTGTCCCTGGTGATCGGATTCGGGATCGACATCACCGACCGGAAATTGATGGAAGAGAAACAGGCAGCGCTGGTCAAACAACTCTCCGCGCAGAATACCCAGCTCATCGACTTCTGTGCCATCGTTTCCCATAACCTCCGCGCCCCACTCGTCAATATCTCCATGCTCGTCGACTGCCTGGAAGAGACCAAAGACCCGGAGGAGCAATCGCTGCTCATCTCGAAATTGAAACCGGTGATCGAAAATCTTCAATTCACCTTCAACGAGCTCGTCGAGTCGATCCAGATCCGGCAGGACCTGGAGATACATACGGAGGACGTGTGCCTCAAAGAATGCCTCCGCCGGACCGTCACTGGTCTGCAGACCGAGATCAGCCGCCTCGACGCCCGGATCACCACCGACTTCTCGGAAGCTTCGATGATCAACTACGCCCCCCAATATCTCAACAGTATTTTCCATAACCTTGTCAGCAACTCGCTGAAATACCATCACCCCGGGCGCAAACCGGAGATCCACATTATGACCACCCGGGAAAATGACAAGATCATTCTAGCCATCAGGGATAACGGCCTCGGGATCGACCTGGTGAAGCACCGGAACAACTTCTTTAAGATTGGAAAAGTATTTCACCGGCACCCGAATGCCAAAGGCTTCGGACTGTTTATGACCAAAACACAAGTGGAAGCAATGGGCGGCCGCATCTGGGTGGAAAGCACGCCGCAGGTAGGCAGTACGTTTTATATCGAATTCGCAACCCGCAAAAGGCAAGCTTCATGAAAACGATATTTCTCATAGACGATGACCCCGTTTTTGTCTACCTGACAAAGAAGATCATCTGTTCGGTCAACGGCGGCTGCGAGATCCGGGAATTTGCCGACGGCGAACTGGCCATCGACCGGCTCAAACAGATCTGTAACGACAGCAAATCATTACCCGATATCATCTTCGTCGATCTCAGCATGCCCGTCATGGACGGCTGGGAATTCCTGGAAGAATACGCCCAGCTGCGGCCAAGTTTCAGCAAGCCCATCGAGCTGTTCATCGTTTCTTCTTCTATCTCTCCGCAGGAAGTGGAGCGATCGAAGACCTACCCGGTGGTATCCGATTTTCTGATCAAACCCGTGGCGAAGGGAAGGATCGCCGAGATCATATCCCATGTTTGACCCGACCCATGTTGATCTGCCCACCCTAAGAAAACGTGCCCACAACCTTCGCTGGGCCACCGTGCCACCCGGTGTCATCCCCCTGACCGCGGCAGACCCCGATTTCCCTTGCCCCCCGCCTGTCACCGAAGCGATCCAAAAATTTCTGACCGATCGATATTTTTCCTACGGCCCACCGGAAGGGATACCCGAATTCAGGGAAAGCATGGCCCGATTCTTCCTGCACAATCGACAGGTCCCCGTTTCCCCGGCATCGGTCCTGCCGGTCGACAGCGCGGCATTCGGTATCTATCTTACGTGTAAGGCATTTCTAAATCCAGGCGATGAGGCGATCCTCTTCGATCCGGTGGATTTTTTATTCCGCTATGCCATCGAAGAAGCAGGAGCAGTGCCCGTCGCCCTTCCCATCGCCCCCGGTGAACCAGCAGACTTTGACCGCCTGGAAAACCTGGTCACTTCAAAAACCAGGCTGATCTGCCTTTGCAATCCCCTGAACCCGACCGGAAAAGTATTTACGAAAGACGAATTGCATACACTTGGCCGCATAGCCTGCCGCCACAACCTGGTCATCCTGTCCGACGAGATCTGGAGCGATATCATCTATAAACCGTATAAATTTACCAGTGTCGCTTCACTCGATGAAGAAGTCCGGGATCGGACCATTACCGTCACCGGATTCAGCAAATCCTACGGCCTGGCCGGTTTACGGATAGGTGCGGTCATTGCCGCCAATCAACAACACTTTACCCGGCTGTTCAACGCTTCGCTGCACCAATCCACAGTCCATGGCGCCAATCTTCTCTCACAGGTAGCCGCCACCGCCGCCCTCGACGAATGCGGGCCCTGGCTCGATGAGTTCGTCGCCCACCTGCACCAAATGCGCGACCGCTGCGTATCCGGACTGAACCGCATTCCCGGGATCACCTGCCAAAAACCCGAAGGCTGCTATGTGGCCTTCGCCAATATAACCGGCACCGGCCGCAGTTCAGCCGAAATCCGCGACATCCTGTTCAACCAGGCAAAAGTAGCCGTTGTCCCGGGGCTGCCCGAATGGTTCGGGCCAGGCGCGGCCGGCTATATCCGGCTGAGCTTCGCCACCTCTGCAGCGATCCTGGATGACGCATTAGACAGAATAACCCTCACAATCCGTAACCTATGAAATTTGTCGTTATCGGAGGAGGCATCGCTGGTCTCGCAATCGGCGCCTTTCTCCAAAGAAAAGGAAAAGAAGTCATCGTAAGCGAAAGAGAAAAAGGCGCCCCCACCCAGGGTCACGCCTTTCTGTTGCATGACGATGCTATCTCTATCTTGCGCAGCCTGAGCCTGGACCACAACCGCAAAATGCCTGGCGAACGCATCAGCCTCTTCTCCCTGCGGCGACCCGACGGAAGCGAGATCAAATGCGAAGAACTGAAGACCTGGACCTGTATGCGCCGATCCGACCTCCTTGAATATATGGAGAGCTTGCTCGACCCTTCGGCAATGCGGCGCGGCCGCTCTTTCTCACACTTTATCCGTCAACAGGGTAGGGTAGTCGCCGCCGCATTTGCAAACGGCGATAAAGAATATGGCGATGTCTTTATTGGGTGCGACGGGGGTAAGTCAAGGGTCAGGGACCATCTCTTCGGGAACCTTCCTCCAACCACCGTCCAGTATAAAGAGATCGTGGGCGTCACCCGGAATGAAACTCATTGGCAGCGCTATGGCCACACGTTTGTCAAATTTCAACACGACCAATATGGCCTTTCCTTCGGCATGATCCCCACCGGTACCCACGAATTCGTGTGGTTCATGCAATATGACCCTTGCAGGGGCGATGTCCACGACGGCGACGCCGACACGATCCGGAAATTTTGCACTCAAAGCCTGAAAGGCTTTCCGGCGGAAGTGGCCGATATCCTCGCCGGCAATGACTTTGGCAAGACCTATGTCTGGGATACCCGCGACTTTGACCTGCTGCCCGCTTTCCACCGGGAAAATGTTGTCTTGCTGGGGGACGCTGCACACCAGGCCCTGCCCTTTTCCAGCACCGGTACCACAAACGCTATCGTTGGCGCGAAAACATTGTCAGAAGCCCTTGGGAACTCGATCAGCATGGAGGCCGCTTTCCGGCACTACTATGCCCAACGCGCACCCGTGATCAGCGAACACATCCGGATGGGCCGGGAACTAAGGGCCGCCTTTCTGCAACCCCGGCGTAATCAGACCCATACCCCGCTGGCACTCCACACGCCAACGTCGCAACCGGCGCGCATCGGAGCAGCCTCCCAAAAAATTGTCGTTCAATATTTCACCGACCCGATCTGCTCGACCTGCTGGATCATCCAGCCGGCGCTGAAGAAAATGTCACTGGAATACGGCCCTTACCTCGAAATAAAATATTACATGGGCGGCCTGCTGCCCTCCTGGGATACCTGTGAAGGAAAGATCAAGAGCCCTACCGACGCCGCCCAACTTTGGAAAGACGTGAACGCGATCTACAATATCCCCATCGACGGCGACATCTGGCTGGAAGACCCCCTGTCCTCTTCCTTTCCCCCTTCGATCGCGGTGAAAGCCGCCCAGCTGCTGGATGAACAGGCCGCGATCCTGTTCCTGAGAAGGATCAGGGAAATGCTGTTCCTGGAGAAGAAGAACATCATGCGCTGGAAACACCTTGAAGCGGCCGCGGCAGAAGTGGGATTGAACCTCGGGGCATTCACCAAAGCCTACGAAGGCAAGGCCCGCACCGCCTTCCAACAGGATTTGCAGCTGGCACAGGAGCTGGGCGTAAGGAGCTTTCCGCACCTGATCTTCACCAACGCCGCCGGTCAAGCGGTCCGCCTGAAAGGTCATCTATACTACGAAGATCTGGAAAAGGCGATCCTCGAGCTTAACCCCTACGCCAAACGCAACCTGATCGACTCCCGGCCGGTTAACCTTTTCCGCCATTTCCCGACTATGCTGGAAGAAGAATTTGCGCTGCTGAGCGACTTGATCACCGAAGACGCCCGCCGGTTGCTGCAACAGCTTGACCAGCGCGGATATATTCAAAAGATGCCCACAAAAAAAGGTGTGTTATATAAGGTCCTCACGCAACCTTGACATATTTTTTCAGCACGCCCTCTATTTCCTCGAGCCGGAATGGCTTGGAAATGAAACTATTCATCCCGGCTCCGAGACAGCGCTCCCTATCCTCGCTCATCGCCCCCGCCGTCAACGCGACAATCGGGATATTCCGCTTTGGCTGCGGCAAAGTCCGGATGATCTGCGTGGCCTCCAGCCCATCCATTTCGGGCATATTTATATCCATCAGGATGACCGCAGGATGATGGATGCCGAGCAGATCGAGCACCTGTTTACCATTGGTAGCTTTGATCACATGGAAACCCATTTTGCTGAGCACTTCGGAGATCAACAGCATATTCACCGGTTCATCCTCCGCCACCAGGATGCTCGCATGATCGGTCAGTCGGTGGATCTCCGGTTTGACCTGAGCGTCCTTGCGGCCCCCCTGCGCTGACCCGAATATCGACTGTAAAATATTATTCAGCTCCTGCAACTTTACCGGCTTGGACAGGAACATATCGATCCCTATCTGCTCCGCATCTTCCACGCACATCTCCTTATCCAACGAAGACAACATCAGGATAAATGGCTGCGGCCGGCCTTTCAGTAGCGCTTTTATTTCTCCGACCAGCGTAACCCCGTCCATCTCCGGCATCTGGTGATCTGTTACAATGAGGTCAAACAGATCGTCGTCCCTGACGCCAGCCAATACCTGCAGTGCGGCCGGCCCGCTCGTACAGACTGTACAGCCGACACCCATATAGCGGAAGATATTTTCCAGCAAATGACAATTGGTAATATTATCGTCGACTACCAACACCCGCTTCAGGACGGGTCTGGGGGTAGCCGGCACGGTCGACATCTCATCTACAATCTCCAGCGACAGCCTCAGCGTAAAAGTGCTTCCCACCCCCACCTCACTGTGCACGTCCAGCATTCCGTCCATCATCTCTGCGAGGTTTTTGGCAATGGTCAGCCCGAGCCCCGTTCCACCATACTTCCTGGTTGTCGTGGAATCCGCCTGCGTGAAACTTTCAAAAATATGATCCAATTTCTCCTTCGGAATACCGATGCCGGTGTCTTTTACCGACAATAGGATCGGTTGGAGCTTTCGCCCATCACTGCCCGGGATGACCGCCCCCCTTTCCAGTGAGACGACCACCTCGCCGTTGCCCGTGAACTTGATGGCATTGCCCAACAGGTTGACCAGGATTTGCTGGATCCTGCCCGGATCCCCCATGACCTGCACCGGGAGCGAAGGATCAGTGTCGCAAATGAGCTCGAGCTTTTTCTCGAACGCCTTTATCGCCAACGTATCCACCGTCTGCTCGACCAGCTGACAAAGTTTGAATGCCGTATTCTCGATGGTCAGCTTGCCGGCTTCCATTTTAGAATAGTCCAGGATATCGTTGATAATGCCAAGCAGGTTATAACCCGAACGATGTACATTCTCCAGGTACTCCCGCTGCGCGCGCTGCAACTCGGTTGTGAGCACCAGGTCCGTGAATCCAATGATGGCATTCATTGGCGTCCTGAGCTCGTGACTGATATTGGCCATGAACTCGCTTTTGGCGCGGCTGGCTTTTTCTGCCAGCTCCCTTGCCCGCCGCTCCTCATCCCTGGACGTGGCCAGTTGACTCGTCCGCTGCTCGACCTCGGCCTCGAGCTTCTTCTTCTGGGTCTTGACCCTATGCAGCCTCAACCGGAACACTGCGACCACCGCACCCAGGATCGCAATCGTCGCCAACATGCGGAACCACCAGGTTTGCCAGTACGGCGGCTTGACCGTCAAGGTCAGCGTGGCGACGGTAGGGGACCAGTTGCCGTCATTGTCCCAACCCTTGACCTGGAACGTATATGTCCCCGGGTCGAGGTTCGTATACGTAGCCGAACGCTTGGTACCGACATCATTCCAGACGTCATCGAACCCATCGAGCCGGTAAGCATAATGTTTCTTTTCCGGCACCGTATAATTCAACGATCCAAACTCGAACGAGATCACCGAACTGCGATACGGTATGGTGATCTCCTTTGTCAAGGTAATATCTTTTTTCAGTGGCGACGGATGCGCGGAATCTCCGATCGGCACCTGTTTGTTGAAAATAGAGAAACCCGTGATCATCAGCGGCGGATCGAATGGATTGTCACGGATGCTGTCGGGATAAAATTTATTGAAACCATTTGCCCCGCCGAAATACAGCGCGCCCGACGGGCTCTTATAACAGGAATGCGCCTTGAACTGATTGGACTGTAACCCGTCGGCGACAGAGAAATTCCTGAACTGACGCGTATCCGGATCGAATCGCGAAAGCCCGTTATTGGTGGTTATCCAAAGCTCGCCATGATCGTCCTCGAGTATGCCGAAAATGACGTCGCTTGGCAATCCGTCTTTGGTGCTGTACAGCGTAAAATGGCCCGTCTTCCGGTCCATCAGATTCAAGCCGTCCGCGGTGCAGACCCAGAAGTCATGCCGGCTGTCGGCATAGATATAATTGACAGTATTATTGCTGAGGCTGTTCCTGCCCGGCTCATGCACATAATGTTTGAATATCCCGGTATACGCGTCAAGCCGGTCCAAACCACCGTCATAAGTTCCGATCCAGAGAATGCCGTTGCTATCCGAAAGCAGCGTGTGAAGCCGGTCGCTTCCCGGGCTATTGGGATCGCTTGCCACATGTTTATAATGGTGAAACCCGCCGGTCTTTGTGTTGAACTGGCTGAGACCCTCTCCGTAAGTGGCGACCCAGACGGTCCCTTCACCGTCATCCTTGATCGCATACACATTGTTCCCGCCCAGACTGTTGCTGTCTGCGTCACTATGCCTGTATTGCCGGACGACCTTCCCGTCCTTGCCGACCACGGTAATGCCATTCCCCCAGGTCCCGGCCCAGAGATTACCCGCCGGATCTTCATACAGACATAAAACATTATTCCCGCCAATCCCCTTGCCGTTTGAAGCGCCCTGAAAGAAGTGCGTAAACTTGCCCGTTCGCCTGTCCATCTCATCCAACCCGCCGCCATCCGTCCCAACCCATAAATGATCCTTATCCTCCAAAAGATCGAGAACTATATTGTTGGAAAGACTTTCCGCGGAAGTACTGTGTTTGTAATGTGCAAATGTATTCGCGCTCTTGGAAAAGAGATTGATGCCGCCGTCATACGTCCCGATCCACATATTTCCCTGAGGGTCGCGATAGAATGAATAGATGGAATTATTGGCGAGACTGGTATTGTCGATGTCGTCATGAGTATAGGTCCGGAATGTCTTCAGATCCGGATCCAGGATGCTGATCCCCCCGTTCTCCGTGCCTACCCAAAGATTCCCTTTGTCGTCATCCTCCAGCGCAAGAACGACATTTTTAGCCAAACTGTTTGGATTGCGCGGATCGTTCCTGAAATGCCGGAATGTTTGGTGCTGCGGATCGTACAGGTCCAACCCGCCCTCCCGCGTGCCGATCCATAGCCGGTGCTGCCCGTCCTCGAACAATCTTGCGATGGTATTGCAAGCCAGCGACGCGGTATCGCCATCACGATGCCGGAAAACCTGAAAGGTACGGGTGTTGGGATCAAAGAGATTGAGCCCGCCATGAGAAGTGCCGATCCAGATGCGATGATCGTGGTCTTCCAGGATGGCCTGCACGTCATTATCGCTTAGACTGCCCGGGTCGGTAACGGTGGAAGTCAGTAAGGCGACCTTGCCTATGCTCGGATCGAATACCCATGCTCCATGATCGTTTGACCCGATCCAGATCCGCCCCTCGCTATCCTCCAGCAACGCGTTGATAAAATCCGAGTGGATCACGGACCCATAGCGAATAAAACGATGTTTTTCCATATCGAACCTGTCCAACCCCCCGCCCCAGGTCCCCACCCAGATATCCCCCTTCCGGTCCTGCATAATAGAAGTGACGAAATTGCTGCTCAGGCTCAGCGTATCCTCCGGCACATTCTTGTAGACATCGAAATCATACCCGTCATACCGGTTGAGCCCGTCCCTTGTCCCGAACCACATAAAACCCTGCTTGTCCCGCAAAATGCAGGTCACATTGCTTTGGGAAAGCCCCACTTCCGTACCGATATGGGAAAACTTCAAATTTCCCGGCTGCGCATAGGCACAATAGCCGGCAAACTGAAGCAGTAGAAAGAGTGGATATTGGACAAGCCTCATTATTAACAATTAGGGGTCATGCTTAAAAACGCGGCCTGCCCTATACGAAATATCTGGCGTTCAATTTATTTGGACACTCCTAAGGGTTTACACTTATTAAAATGTAGAATCGCATTTAAATCTCACTTCCCATAGACAAAATCCTGCAAATAGCTACAGGTATTGAATACCTCCTTGTAGAATTTGGTGTTCCCATATTCACCGACCAACTGCGGGAAATAGACATTTCGCTTGAACTTCATAATAAATCCATGCCAAGCGGCGGTGCCGTCCCAGTAATATTTGTACGGCACATGCTTCTGCGAGCACTTCGCCATCATAAAGAGGCAACGGGCTTTAAACTCCCGATCTTCGGATGCTGCCATCGCTTTCTTAAAAAAGGCTTCGGCCGTATAACATCCGTAATAATCTTTGTCAAAATCGGTCAGGTCTTTAGGCATATCCTGTGCCTGATCGCCACACCGGTAATACTTGACGGTCTCCCATGACCGCCCGTGATAGGTCAGATTATAATACGCTGTGGCAAGCCGGTACAGGTCTTTCGCCGTTGCCTTGTTCTCTCTGACCTTATCTGACAAACCCGCCATTTCAGCGATGAACTTCGGCTTGTCAAAATCTCCCCGGTCAAATGGGAAGGTGCTATCCTGGTCGTCGATTGTCAGATCTGCAAAAGGATTCCGCTTCAACGCCAGCATTTCCCGGTCTTTTATCTTCTTCATCCATGCCAATCCTTCATGAAAATGATGTTCCCGGATATGCGCAACCGCGATCGCTTGTCTGACCCCATCGACCGGGACGGGGAACCGTGATACAAGGTATTGTTCCCATCCGTCGTGGGCCGCACCTTGCAGCAATCGAAACAGGCGCAGCAGGTCGTCGGTTGTCATCCGGTTCCTGATATAGTCCCTCGTCACCGATCTCCAATCCCAAACTTCCTTGTAGCTAAGGGACCCATCCATCTGCTCTGCCGCTCCGATACAAAGCGCCTCCCGGCAGCGATCGTTTTGCTGCTCGTATCGTTTCGCGAGGACTTCCGACAGGAGGTTTCGGTAGATCTGACGCCAAAGCCCGACATGCTGTTCGCCAAACCCCGACGGCGCTGTAAGGATACTATCCTTAAACGCTTTCCGCCCAAGCCACTGTAACGTGGGGAGCATCGCCGCTTCAAAATTTTGGCCTATCGTTCCCCGTTCATTTATCGTCAGTAAAAGCTTGGTCATTCGCTGCTGGTCGCGCAACTTTTCGGTGGCTGGAAGCAGGCCTGCACGGTCCAGCAGACTGTCTCCCTGGCTATATTGCCGGGTAATATAGCAAAGCTGTGCCGCTACTGTTGCAAACAACCCCGGGTGGGCCACTTTTCCGTTCCGCGAAGCGGAATCATAGAATGGGATCAGCGCTTTTGCTTCCGCCAGCCATTTATCCCCCTTATCATCGCCTTCGGACCAGTACAGCATGTTGATCGTTTTACCCCCTTTTTGGTTGATGAGGCGTGGCGTGAGATAATTCCGTTCGATCTTGTTGACCTCGCGAACCGCCAGGACTTCCTGCATCGGTGTTCCGGGAGCCAACCGGTAGATGCGCTCGAGGGCTGCCTGTTCGGGTAGATTACTACCAAGAGTGAAAAGCCCAAGCATCTCCGCTTTTTCGTAGTCGTTGTGGCACTGGTCCAGACAGGCCCGCCGATCACTATCCGCTAATCGATGAACACACCAGCCGAAACTTTGATAGTCGCTCGGATTGGGACCGGCCGTGAACGACCGGCTGAACGCATAGGCTGCCTCTATGCGGCGATGGGTGTGCCACAAAGCTCCTGCTTTATAGCCAAGTCCTGCCCGGCTTATATACCCGCTTGCCTGGTCACCCTTCACCATCTTGTCATAATAATGGATACAGTCCTCGTACTGTTGATCGTAGAAGGCCAACCTTTCTGCCTGAAACCCATATCGGGTTCGGAAGAAATCGTTTTTTGCCCTGGCCTGCCCCTGCAAGGCCAACGTAATCAACACCGGTATACCCTCAGGCTCCTTCGGCCTCCTGGGCCAATTGCCATTGTCGTTCTCGTCGACGCCCCCCGTACTGGTATATTCTTCCGCCTGTTTGGCCAGCCACAGATACTTTATCGCTGCCGAATCGTGCCGCCGAAGCAAGTATATCGCCATCCGATTATTCCGGATCGTCGCCCTGACGGGGGTTGGGGTATTTTGAAAATGCGCGTACAAACTGGCCACGTCAATTGCGTTGCTTTTGTTGACAAGCCGGTGCGCATCCCGTAACGTAATGGCACCGCGGCAGTAATGTACCCAGGCCCTCGTATTTTCGTCCGCGGAATCCGTGGCCGGGCTGATTGGATTATACATAACCGCGTCTTCGACATAATAGAAGGCGGCATAGCCTTTCGACGGCGCCACGTCGTTTCGGAAGAACGTAATATATTCATCGAACGGATCCGAAATTTCGGCGCAGCCGATTATGTTTGCAGGGAACAGCACGAAACCAAGCTCAATCAAAGCGAGCAAAGATATTTTCCAGTTCATCGGGGGTGTAATTTGCAAGGTTAGCGGAATCAAGATGGAATAAGACAACATTGCCGGGCGGCGACTTTAATTCCCCGGCGATCACATTTGCGGAGCTTTGTACCGCATGGTAATCGCTTTGTTCATCCCGCAATTGGTCTCCCGGGTCAAAGACGTGGCCGTTTAGCGTGGTATCCCGGCGGAAAGTATACCGGTTCCCTGTTCGCATCACCGCGTCATTGGCTAACGCCGCTGTCGGCAAAGTCTCCATCAGCCCCGCATACCGGCCTTCATGGAAAAGGACCTTCCAGTTAAAGATCGGGAACGCCACATCGAGGGATAGGGGATAGGACGAAAGCTTTGAGGTATATTTTTCCAGTTCGGCTGTTTCAATGATCGAGTTATGAGCGTTGCTGTTTTTAAGGTCACCCATATTATAGCACATCAACAACCCCTTGGCTACCGGCGGAACTCCGGTCAGATCCCGGTATTTGCATTGATAAAGCCGGATCGTAGCCGACAACCGGCAGCTCCCCTGCCCATTCCCATCCAGCCACCTCCGGATATCGGTTAACAGCGAAAAATACCGGTCCCGGGTAACCGCCGTCCAGTCGCAATCCAGCTGAAGCTCATCCGCCGGCGGCAGCCGGTTTCCATCCCGCAACTGTAGGACAAGCCCTGCGATATGCTCCGCCAGCGGCCTGACCGCCGCCGTGTCCAAACGGACAAGGACCTCGTTAGTGATAAAAACTACCGGGACAACCGCATATTTCAGGTACGAACTGTCTTTGAACAGTATCGGAGCCGTGGGCGTCGCCGCGCCGCGCTGCACATCCCAGGTCACGTCGAAGAAGCGGACATACAGCTTGCTCACCCGCAACGCTTGTAAATATTCCCGCTCTTTTCCCGTGAGGGAATAGACCGACTTCCAGTAATAGAAGGACCTGTCCGGTGGGGGTTGTTTTGGCCGCGGATGACAACAACTTAGAGAGATCGCAAGACAGAAGAGAGCTGTCTTACAATGGCGGAGTGGCATGTTAAGGGTGGAGTGCTTCGACTACTTCCAGTATAAAACTATAAAAAAAGTCTGCCATCGTCCTGCTACATTCCTGTTAAAACCCACGAATTCCTCTCATCTTGTATCCAAACCGCTGGCTTGTTGATAATCAATTATTTATAAAATAAATTTCTAAATTTGTATTTATAACTATTAAAAATAATCAGTAAATTATAACTATACTTATAATTAATGAGTTTTTGTCTATATTTGTAAATATAAATGACGATTCCAAGTACAGTTATTTCGAGAAGGATCTACCTTGAGCGAATCCAGCCTTTCATTCGAAAAGGCCTTATAAAGGTATTATCTGGCCAACGAAGGGTCGGAAAAAGTTATTTGCTTTTTCAACTCATCCAACACATTCAATCTTTGGAACCCGCGGCCAATATTATCTATATAAATAAAGAGGACTTGCAATTCGATCACCTGAGAAATGCTGAAACCCTAAATGAATATATCCTATCTAAATCCGTCACTCAAGCGCCGAACTATATTTTCATAGATGAGATCCAGGATATCATTGAATTTGAAAAAGCTCTGCGATCCCTTCTCCTGGATCAAAACAATGATATTTATATCACCGGGAGCAACGCCAATCTCTTATCCGGCGAATTGGCAACCTATTTGAGTGGCCGATATATAGAGTTTAAAGTTTATAGTCTTTCTTACCCTGAGTTTCTCCAATTCCATAAATTGGAAGACAACGATCAACAATTGGATTTGTACATGAAGTTTGGGGGTTTGCCATACCTGATCCATTTGAATTTAAATGATGACGCCTTCGAATACCTCAACAGCGTTTACAACACGATCATCTACAGAGATGTCATAAGCCGGTACAATTTGCGCAATACCCATATCCTGGAAAAACTGGTACAATTTCTTGCCGACAATACAGGTAGCCTTTTTTCAGCCAAACGTATCAGTGATTTTTTAAAATCACAACACACGAATATCGCTCCGAATCAAATTCAACAGTATTGTACATATTTGACAAACGCTTTTATCGTTCATGAAGCCACCCGATATGATCTCATTGGCCGTAGAATATTTGAAAGCGGAGCCAAGTTCTATTTTGAAAACACCGGCATTAGAAACGCGATCATTGGGTATCGGCTGGCAGATCGGGGCAAACTGCTGGAGAACCTGGTAAATAATCATCTCCTTTATCTCGGATATGATGTCAAAATTGGCGCGCTACGCGAAAAGGAGATTGATTTTGTCTGCGAAAGCAAGAATGAGCGGCTATACGTCCAAGTGGCACTCCGGCTAAACGACCAAACTACGATCGACAGGGAGTTCGGAAACCTCCTTGCTATTCCCGATAACTATCCCAAGATAGTCGTAAGCGAAGATCAATTTACCGGAAATACCTACGAAGGCGTCAAATATATGCATATCAGGCGGTTTCTGGCTGCGAATGAATTTTAAACCTCACCCAATCCTCCGGATCACCCACAACAGCACCGACAACACCACACTCGCCAGTAACATCGCAATCCGCTCCGCCGCCCGCTGCGGCCCCCGAATCCCTACCTTTGCCAAAAAACTTCATGGAGCACAGACAATTAGGCGGCATCCGCATCCCCGTACTTAGCTTCGGCACCGGCACTTTCGGCGGCGGCTCGGAATTTTTCAAGGCCTGGGGCAATACCCAGGTGGATGAGGCCACCCGCCTCGTCGATCAATGCCTCGAAGCCGGCGTCAACCTTTTCGATACGGCCAATGTCTATAGCATCGGCGCCGCCGAACAGATCCTCGGCCAGGCGATCAAAGGCCGGCGGGACAAGCTGCTTATCTCCACCAAGGCAACCTTTCCCATGTCCGGCGACGTCAACGACTATGGTTCCTCACGCCTCTTCCTGCTCAAAGCCTGCGACGAGAGCCTGCGCCGCCTCGGCACAGACCATATCGACATCTATCACATGCACGGCTTCGACGCCAACAGCCCCGTCGATGAAACCCTCAAAGCGCTCGACCACCTCGTCTCCAGCGGGAAGGTCCGTTATATAGCCTGTTCCAACTTCTCCGGCTGGCACCTTATGAAATCCCTGTCGGTCTCCGAACGATACGGTTGGTCAAAATATGTCGCCCACCAGGCTTACTACTCCCTGCTCCATCGCGACTATGAATGGGAACTCATGCCCCTGGCCATCGACCAGCATGTCGGCACCATCGTCTGGAGCCCGCTGTCCAGCGGCAAACTAACCGGGAAATATCGCCGCGGCCAGCCCCTGCCCAAAGACGCCCGGGTTGCCCAGGGCGGAAACCCTGTCATAGGCGTAGCCTCAGATGACGAACGTCTTTATACTATTGTCGACACGCTCGACCAGATCAGCAAAGAGACCGGAAAATCGGTGGCCCAGGTCTCCCTCAACTGGCTCCTGCAGCGGCCCACCGTCATTAACCTCATTATCGGTGCGCGCAACGCGGAACAACTGAAGGAAAACCTCGGCGCTGTTGGCTGGAACCTCAGCCTTGATCAGGTCAAACGCCTCGATCAGGCCAGCGAGACCTTGCCCGCATATCCCTACTGGCACCAGCGGCAATTCCCGATGCTAAATGCCGCCCCTAAGCTGTACCAATGAGCAAGAATCTGGCATTTTTTATAGTAGCCAATGCATTTCTCATCGGATTGACCTTTGCGACCAGGAAAAGGAGAAGGCCGAACAGCGTCGTTTTATGTTTCACCACCATTTTCCTTGTTTTATCAATTGTCGAAACGGCTTATCGGAATTTTTTTAAGACGAGAAAGCCATATTTGCTAAAGACCGCTAATTCCTTGTCTTTTGCACCTCAAATTCCATTGGGCCTCCAGGCTGCTGCGACCGGCGTTTTCAGCAGTACGGAAGTCGCTCCATCCGGAGACACCATCTATCAAGCCAAATGCACAATTGTCAGTGATTCGATAAAGTCATACACTTTCAATCATCGCATCGGTTTTACAGATCCGGGCTCACCAGGCCCGGGGATTGCTTTTTTAGGCTGCAGTTTCACCTTCGGGGAGGGAGTAGACGATACCGCATCGCTCCCCTATCGTGTAGGCGCATTAAGCAACAGGTCAACCTTCAATTTAGGAAGCAGTGGCTATGGCCTCCACCATGTATACAAAATATTTCTGGACAAATTCGCCAACGCAAATAATAAGGGGAAAATATTTATCTATACCATGATACCGGATCATGTGCTGAGGGCAAGCGGCTTATATGAATGGAGCTTCGGACCTTCCTTCCAACTCGCCGGCGACTCCCTGGTAGATAGCGGCCCTTTGCCTGTTGTCAACCATAAGACCGCCTATTACGCTTCTCTTTTTGGCTGCTTTAGCTTTATCAAAGACATGATCACCAACCTTCAAAATACTCAAAAGGCAAAACGAGTGCCCGCCGATGAATATCAGAAAGCCTATTGGATGATCAGGAAAATGGATCAATATTCCAGAATGACCGGTGGCCATTTCCTCTTATTATTCTGGGATAACGTTTCTGATGCGCGCGACCCCAACCGATATTACCGTCAACTATTAGCCGACAAGTTGGACAGCCTGGCCAAAGACGGCATCGATATCATCAGGGTCTCCGACATTCTCGATACGAAGGCCCCCAAATACTACATTCCAAAAGACGGCCACCCCAACGCCATGGCGTTTGACACCGTCGCAAAATATCTGGTGAAGCAGATGAATTCATCAAAATAATGTTAAAATCCGTCCTCAAAGGGCCATAATCCTGATTACGACTGTCTTCGTATATCAAAAACAGCAAAATTATGAGACAATCTATTCAGCCCGCGCCTGCAAAGCTCGCCGTCACTCTCTTTATTCTTTTTTTCGCCGCGCTAACCACCCACGCCCAATCCCGGATCGGCTATATCAGCATGTCCGAACTGATCCAGGCAATGCCCGAATACAAGAAGGCCGACAGTTCCCTCGCCAACTATCAGAATGCGCTCTCTCAACGCTACCAGGAGATGGTGGAAGAATTCAAAGGGAAGGACAGTGTTCTCTCTTCTCCCGATACCAGCCGCATGACCCGGGAACAATTGGACGTCAGCAGGAGAGCCCTCACAGAATTATACAGCCGGGTCCAGGGATTTTCCCAACAGGTCAGCCAACTCCTTCAGCAACGACAAGATGAACTGCTCGCCCCGATCCGAAAGAAGGCAAATGACCTCATCTGGCAACTGGCCAAAGAACATGGCTGCACCTATGTATTGTTGAAAGAGACCATCGCTGTCTACCCGCTTAGCGATGACCTTATGCCTTACGCTAAACAAAAACTCGGCCTGAAATAAACCCCTGACTTAGCCCGCTTTCCTTTTCTTCGATGCCGGAGCCGCCGGCGGCGCTGCCACCCTCACCCACCGCTTCGCCATCAGCGTCCCGCCCCTCGCCTCGCATTGATCCCGATCCATCACCAGGATCAGCGTGTCCGCACTGATCCGCACCTGATAGGTCCCCGCCAGATCGGCACACATATTCGCACCCCCATAATCTTGCAGGGTCAGCACATCATTCGCCAGCTTGAACCTCGACTGCAACAACGCCGCCCCCTTGCTCGTCGTGACTGCCATGCTGTCCGACCCAAAACTCACCGTGATCGTATCCGTGATTGGCAAATAATACGTCCGCCACTTCGTGCGAAGGATGGACTGCGCATCCGGGCGAACCGCTGACTGCGCATCCGAGCGCACCGCAAATCCCATCAGCCCGCAAAAAAGAAACAGAACAAAGTATCGGCTCATAAAGGCAAAGGTAGGGAACCCTGGATAAGGATATGGAAACTCCACTATCCGTATCTTTACGTCAATGACCCGTCCCATCACCATTGAGGAACTGCCAACCCTACCCGCCGGCATCCCGGTCGCCGACGTGCGAACGCCCGCAGAATTCGCCCACGGCCATATCCCCGGCGCCGTCAACATCCCCCTCTTCAGCAACGACGAACGGGTAAAGGTCGGGACTACCTACAAACAAGAGGGACGCGAAGCTGCCATCCTCCTCGGCTTCGACCTCACCGGATCGAAGTGGTCCGGCTATATCCGCCAGGCACTGGAATTGGCGCCCTCCAAACGCATCGCCCTCCACTGCTGGCGTGGCGGGATGCGGAGCTCCGCCATGGCCTGGGCCCTCGACCTCTACGGCTTTGACGTCTTTCTGATCCGCGGCGGCTACCGTTCATTCCGCCACTGGACCCTCCGCCAATGGCAACGCCCCTGGCCGCTATCTGTCATCGGCGGCATGACCGGCTCGGGAAAGACCCGGGTGCTGACCCGGCTGCGCGAATCCGGCGAACAGATCATCGATCTTGAAGACCTGGCCCAACATCGCGGTTCGACCTATGGCTCGCTCAACCGCCTGATCCAGCCGACCCAGGAACAATTCGAAAATAACCTCGCCACCGAACTCGCAGGAACGGCCCCGGATCGACCTATCTGGATCGAAGACGAAAGCCAGAATATCGGTAAATGCCTTATCCCAAAACCGCTGTGGACCCAGCTTCGAAATGCAACCCTCTTTGACCTGCAAGTCCCGCTGGAAGACCGCATCGCCGCCCTGCTGGATGAATACGGTAGCCTCGGCAAAGACTTTCTGATCGAATCCACGGAGCGGATCGCGAGGCGACTGGGCCCCGACCAAACAAAATTCGCCGTCACCGCCATACAAGAAGGCCGGATGGCCGATTTCATCCGGCAGGTGCTGGTATATTACGACAAAACATATCGGAAAGGCCTTATCACCAGAAACCCCGATAACATCATCCCAGTCGGCGCCACCAGCGGCGACCCCGGAAAGAATGCCGGATACCTGCTGTCGATCGCCCGCAATACCATCCCGACATGAACATCCAACTGACAAAATATTCCCACGGCGCCGGTTGCGGCTGCAAGATCTCTCCCGCGATCCTGGACAAGATCCTTCACAGCCCGACCTCGTCCGCCGGAGCCTTGGCGAACGCCGACCCGCGCCTCCTCGTAGGCAACGACACCCGCGACGACGCCGCAGTTTATGATCTGGGCAATGGCCAGGCCCTCATTTCTACCACCGATTTTTTTATGCCTATCGTCGACGATGCTTTTGACTTTGGCCGCATCGCCTCCGCCAATGCTATCAGTGACGTATATGCGATGGGCGGCAGACCCATCCTGGCGATCGCTATCCTGGGCTGGCCGGTGGAGAAGCTTCCTCCCGAGACCGCACAGCAGGTCCTCGAAGGCGCAAGGGCGGTCTGCGCCGAAGCCGGCATCTCACTCGCCGGCGGCCATAGCATCGACTGTCCCGAACCTGTCTTTGGCCTGGCCGTAAATGGCATAGTCCCCATCGCAAACGTCCGCCGCAATTCCACTGCCACCGCCGGAAACTATCTCTACCTGACCAAAACCCTCGGTGTCGGCATCCTTTCCACCGCGCAAAAGAGGGGCCTGCTGGCCCCGGAGGACGCCGCCCTTGCGCTAACGAATATGGTTACCCTGAATAAACTCGGCGAGCCGCTCGGCCGGATCGAAGGCGTCACCGCCCTGACCGATGTTACAGGATTTGGCCTCCTCGGCCATCTCGCCGAAATGTGCGAAGGAAGCGGCCTCATAGCCACTATTGAATTTGAAAAAGTGCCGGTTATCCCGACGTTGAAAACCTACATCGACCAGGGCTGCATCCCCGGCGGCACCAACCGAAACTGGGCCAGCTACGGGACCAAGGTCAGGCTGTCCGCCGACACCCAGCGACCCATCCTCGCCGATCCCCAAACCAGCGGCGGACTGCTGATCGCCGTTACCCCCGATTCCGCCAAAGAGGTCGAACACCTGCTGCAGGCAAATAACCTTCCGCCCGAATGCTGCCAACCCTTCGGCCGCATGATCCCCCGCGACCCCAACGACCCGGCACTGATCACGGTCCGCTAACCGCCCCCGCAGCGCCCCAAATGCCGGCGCTCCCGCCCCGCCGCGCCCCAAATGCCCGCGCACTCGCTCAAAACCTGAACCCCGCCATGAAATGAATCGCCTGGAGTAGATATTTATATGTTACAATGCTGGCGTAACCCGGCATACAGATGGCACTAATGGGACAACCGCCCGATTGCTCCTCACTAAGTCGTTTCATCGTGTACCCCGCCGAAAATTGAATGGCCTTGCTGCTGTGCTCCCCCAATTTCCACAGGTAACCCAAACCGCCGCTCCAATAGACCCCCCCTTGGAACACATCGCTGAGATAGGAATCTGCTGATACAGCCGGCGGCGTATACCACGCGACATTTTTCCCGCCATCGACATACACGAACAACCAATCCTTTTTCCCAAGGGCAATATCCCTCGTAACGGATAGGAACAACGGGACACTCCGAAACCGGTAATAGTCGATCCCGGCCCCAACCCCCGCGAACCACGGCCCCTTTGCTACCCCATTCACCGTCTGCAACTGGAAGCCACTCCCGGCTTGCCCATTGGAAAGCCCCAGCCATTCGGTAGACCGGAATTTCAGCGGACCCTGGCCGAACGCTGCACCCGTCAGCCAGGTGAGGATCGCCGCTACCACGATTGCTTTTCTCATGATTTGGAATTATTTGCCGGAATGTAACTAAGCCTTGAGACATTCCCCGGATCGGTATAATCGAATTGATACAACCCATCCGCGGCAACAACCAGCATGACATGATTAGCCGCAATCACATCATTGGGGCTGTTCACCGGCACGGAGGACAATAATTTAAGGTTCCCCGGATCGGTTGCGTCGAACACCTTTACCACTGACTGGTCGCAAACAAAAAGCAACGACCCGTCCAGGCACAGCCCGGTCGGTGAGGTCATCGGATAAATCCTGATAAGGAAAGCGGCGGCAATATTCTGCGCATCCAGGATATCCAGTTCATTGGCCGACCCGCCGCAAGAGGTTCCCGCATGTAAGGTGACGTAGGCATAGTTCGAATTCGCGATGACCGGATCACAGGCCGTTCCATGCGTGAACTCACCTATTTCCGTTGGCTGTGTAGGATCGCTGATCGAATAGGCAAACACGCCCTCCTTCGATCCCAGCAGCAGCTTGTCCTGGATCGGAAATATCGTTTCAAGATCATAACCGCCAAAAACCTCCGAGATCGCCGCCGGATTCGAAGAGTCGGCTACATGAACGATCCCCAAACTATGCGATTCCGGAATGGCATAAAGATAATCTCCGACCAGTGTCATGACAGCATTTGAACCCGCTGTCCCGGTGCCCGACTGGGTAGTGGAAGAGGAGGAAGCGGCATATGCCAGGTCTATGCCGCCGGGTACAGGACCCCCATAGCCGTAAAAAATTGTATGCGGAATGAGGGCAAGCCCCCGCGGCACCACTCTAAAGCTGGTATCTTTCACGATCCAGTTGGCAACCACATAATTGGTATCCGGATTATAGATGCGCATCGAGAAGAAGTTCCGCAGTGCGCCAACGACCTTGACCTGGTGGATATTCGAGATATCGATCGCGAGCACATCCGCATACATGTCGGCATACAGGATGTTGTTTCGTATACCGATGTTGAGATTTCCCGGTATTTTCAGAAAAGCCGTTTGTACCGGATGGGAGGGGTCGCTGTTGTCAATGACATGGATCCCCTTTTCGGCGTCATTCAGAAAAATATAGGAGCCTTTGACATAGATCTGGCCCGGCTGGGAGACAGGCGTCCCCGGATCACCGTTGATACCGGCAAGCACGGTTGATCTCAGCTCATAGACCGGCGAGAGCACTTTGTAGCTTTCGGTAATATGGTCTTTCAGACATCCCGGGAGCAACAGCAGCGCCCCGACCACCGCAGCAACGCCCGGCAGCAGCGGGCTGAACATTTTTCTCATAGTTGGTTTTTCCCCTCTGACAACCCAACTCGAACGACCGTTGCATTCCGGCCCCCATCATTTTTCTCCCACCCGACACCCGGCCCTATTTTTTTATTATATTCGAGTTATGGCCGCCTTCCAACGCCTCTCGACCTGGCTCTTCCTGCTCGTCCTGCTGATTTGCTGGCTGGTCATCCGCCTGGACGTTACTCCAACGAAAGTCAACGACCACCCCGCGGATTCCGCCTTCCACGTGAGCAACGCCTTGTCCCATCTGCAACAAATCACCCGCGAACCCCACTCCCTCGGAACGGCCGCTAACGACAGCGTTCGGAACTATATCATTTCTTCCTGTAGGTCGATTGGACTTGATGTCAACCCGCTGCCCTTCCGGGTCGCCATGCCGGAATTCAAGGGCTTCGTCGTGGCCCGGGGTATCAATATCGCCGCCACCCTGCACGGCTCCGGCCGCGCCACGCTCCACGGCTCCGGCTTCGCCAACAAAAAGATCCTCGTCATGGCGCACTATGATTCCGAACCCAATTCCCTGGGCGCGGGCGACGACGGCAGCGCCTGTGCCGCCATGCTCGAAACGGCAAGAGCCCTTCGCGCGGGGGCCCCGCTGCCGGTAGACATCCTTTTCCTCTTCACGAATGGGGAAGAGAACGGCTTGCTCGGCGCCCAGGCCTTTTCCCAAGATACCGCGCAACTCCGGGATATCGGCCTGCTCCTGAACTTCGACGGCCGCGGCGATAAGGGTAAGTGCCTGATGTTCCGGACCAGCGGGAACAATGCCTGGATCGTCGGCCAATATGCCCACTCCCCGATCCACCATGGCACAGGCTCCTTATATTCAGAACTCTTCAAAATCCTCCCCAATAACACGGATTTCTCCCCCTTCCTTAAAACCCGCATCCCGGGACTTGACTTCGCCTTCGCAGAGGGCTTTACGGCTTATCACAACCGGACGGACAACGTCGGCAATATCGATAAGAACATGATGCAGGAACAGGGTGACAATATGCTTGGTTCGATCCGCCACTTCGCCCACATCGACCTCAGCGCCGCGCCCGCCGCTGAAGACGCCGCACAAACCGCCGACAAACCTGCACACCCCGCCGCCGCGACCTATTTCAATCCGCTCGGCAATATCCTCATCCACTATCCTGAATCGATAAATTTCACGTTCCTGCTGCTTACCAACGCCCTGGTGATTTTCGCATTATTATTCGGTATCAGAAAAAAACAGATCAAGCTCTCTCATGCCGCCCTCGGCCTGCTGATCTTTCTGCTGACCCTTGTCATCCTCTACTTCCTCGCCTCCTGGACCTTGCATGCCATCCGGGCGGTCTGGCCGCTATATCTCGGCTACTATCCCAATGCCTATAATTCCTATTATTTCTATCTCGCCCTCGCCGCTGAAGCGGTTGCCGTTTTCACCCTTGTGTATTCGTGGCCGCTGCGCCGCCGGTCGATGCCTTCAATGTTCATCGCGATCCTGATCCTCCAAACGATCCTGCTGGATTTCGCCTACCGGTTCATTCCGGCCGGGGTATATTTTCTTTATTTTCCACTGCTCGGCTCTGCCGCCGTCTTTCCCTTCCTCAAAGCAGACGCTCCGCGAAACTTGTCCATCGACAAACCCCGAAGCCGCCAACCGCCCCTTCCCTTGCTGATCGGCGCCCTCCCCGCGATCCTCTTCCTGGCGCCCCTGATCTATTCGCTGGCAGAACTCTTCGATGTGCAAAGCGAAGCGGCGATGGTTGCCCCGATGACCGGTCTCCTGCTGGGATTGCTGATCCCGCTGTTTTCCCTGACCATCCGCGAAACCCGATGGCTAATCCCGGCCACCGCATTACTGGTGCTGGTGGTCGCCGCGAGCCTCGGAATCGTTCACGGGAACTACAGCCCTCAACACCCGTTTAAGACCGACCTCCGTTATGTCGCCCTGCCCGACGAACACCAAGCCTGGTGGGCCTCCCGCACTACCCGGCCGGACCGTTGGAATAAATCCTTTTTCACCCAATCTTCTATCAAGCCTACAACCTACCGGTACACACTTGCTGCCCAGCCCGCCAGGGAACTCATCAACTCCGCTCCCTATCTCGACCTGCCGGCGCCCTCCTTAATCCTCATAAAAGACAGCATCGCCAGTGGCTACCGCCAGTTAAATCTGCACTGCCAGGCTTCACCGGGAACCACTACCATCCATATGAGCTTTAGCATCGACAATCCCGCTTACAGCATTCAGGTCGGCGACAGTAAGTCAGCTGGCCCCCTCGGCTGGTTCGAATACGAAGCCCCGCCACACGAGGGTTTCGACCTCATCATCGCTTGCGCGCCTGGCCAACCCTTCACCATCGACCTCACTGCCCGGACCATGGGCCTGCCCGCCGCGGCCGGCTTTCACGGCTATCCGCCCGACGTGATCCCCACGCCTGCCTCCTACGCCAATACGACGATGGTGCAACGGTCCTATGTTTACAAATAAATGACGATCCAAAAATGAGATCAAGTCAAACTCTACTCTTATCATTGACCCCGCCGGCCCGTGGTACATATTCGCCAAAATGTACTTTTAGCTTTGTCCTCGTCATAAATCGCGCCGCATCCCTTGGTGTCCTGATCCCCGTGAATTCCTCCTTCCACGCCGCTCTTTCCTCGTCGGAACCGGCCTGGCTCAGCGCCCGCATCAACCCGACATAGGCAAAGCCGGCCTGCGGCCCCGTGACCCCTGCCTCCGCACCGTCACCCTGCACCACCTCCGGCTTCGCGCCACCTGCCTCCGCAGCCCCCGCTTTCATGACCTCCGGTCCCACCGCTTCCGCCTCCGGTTCCTCCAACTTCACCAGATCCGCCCGCAACGATTCGGGCGTATCTTCCGCCTCAGGCGCCAACGCCTCCGCCACACCCGCAGCCCCCGGCACAACCCCCGCCACCTGCACCAGCGTGACCGGCGTATCCGCCCGCGGCTCTCCCAATGTAAAAAGATGCCCGAAGTCCTTCGCCGACCCATCCCGGTTCGTCAACGGCCCGAATCCAAACAATTTTTCTATCGTCGCGAGCGCTGACGTATGGTCATAACCGGTATGATCAATCAAATTTTTAGGGATCAGCGGCGACACAATGATCGCCGGCACCCGCACCCCGGAGCGAGCGAAATCAAACGGCTGCTGGCCCGGCGCGGCATTTCGCTCATCATCTCCCGGCGGTGTAACGTCAACTGTCTCAACATGATCATAGAAGCCCCCATGTTCATCGAAGGTGATCAGTAGTACCGAGCTTTCCCAGACCGCCGGAACACTGCGGATCGTCTCATAAACCGTTTTTACCAACTGCTCACCTCTCCGGACATCATCGAGCGGATGCATCGAATTACCGCCGCTGAAATCACCCGGCCCGGTGACATCGAATTTATGCGTGCCATACTGCGGCTCGATGAAAATGAATTTTTCAGCAAAAGACCCACTTCCGATCTTCGCCGCAAGGTCGCCGATATCCACAAACCTCCCCTTCAGGGCATTCGCATCCATACCTTTCAATGCAAAACTCACGGGGAATTTATCACCTTCAACGATACACCAGAGGATGCCTGCCTTATCCAGCGCGTCCCAGATGTTCCCGTGCTCGAACGAATACCCCGCCAACGCGGTCGCTTTGATAATGTCCCCCATACTCGGGCTCTTGGTCAACCCTCCGGAAGTAGCCGCCATCATAAAAAAGCGGTTCGGCCAGGTGGGACCCGGTAAGGAAGAGAACCAATGATCGCAAATGACGAACTCCGAAGCCAGCTGATTCAGGATCGGCAATTGCCCGGGCCCAAAACAATCCATTACCCTCCCGGCCTCGACCACGCCCTTCTGCCCCCCATAGCTCCGGACAAAACCAAGATTGGGACCGGCCAGCTGGATTGCGACATCCCCGAACTCATGTCCCGGATCGACATCCACCCCTTTTAACGAAAAATCGGCATTCTGACTGACCGGATATGGCTTCCCCGCTGAATCCTCATTAATAGCCACGGCCGGGTCCGGCGCATCGATACCGGTCGCCCCTCCAGTGACGGCATCCGTTCCACGGATCGCACTGAACCCGAACAAATGGTCGAATGACCGGTTCTCCAGCATCAAGAGGAAAACATGCTCAACTGCCATCAGAAATTGGAATTAGACTTTTTTTGAATAATCCTTCAATGTCTGCTTCTCCTTCCGGCTCAAACTCCCCATCCCCGTGCGGCTGATCTTATCCAGGATGCGATCGACCTCCTGCTGCTGATCAGCCCGCCTGGCATTCCACTCATGGTCGACGGAATAGAAGTCTTTTTGCGTCTTGTAGAAAAGATTGTCTACGAACAACACCTGCGGCCGGGTTATAATGAGGTATATGAAAACAACTGCGGGCACCGTGATCAGCAGGATCACCCCATAGTTCTCCGCAAAGGCCGCCGGGTGCATGATCAGCGCGAGGGCCATCCCTACCAACGCCCCGCCGAGATGTGCGTCGTGCCCGATATTATCCTTTTTCGACCGGATGCCGTAAATGCTGAACCCCACATACAGTAAGGCATACAACCAGCTCGGAATGGACAAGGGCAACAGGAACAACCCGATCCGCATCTGCGGGAACAACGCCACCGACGCAAACATCACCCCGGAAACCGCACCCGAAGCCCCCACTGAACTATAGCTCCCGTGATGCCGATGGATAAGCAGGGAGAGCAACCCCCCGCCGATCAGGCTCGCAAAATAGATAATAAGAAAATTCAGACTGCCCAACCCCATTCCGACCACCCCGCTGAAGATGTAGAGGCTGAACATGTTGAAGCCGAGATGCATCCAACCGGTATGCAGGAACCCCGACGTGACCAGCCGCTTGTACTGCCGGTCTACCAGGATCCGGTCCACTTCGAACTCGTAATTCTCAAAGAACCGGTTATTGGTGAATCCCTTATAAGATACGTAGACAGTTACGACGATAATGATCAAAACAAAGAATCCGGTGCTCATCGGGTCTGTTTGCTGTTCTCACCGAAATATAGGAAGAATATCCCAAACTCCAACGAATTGCGCCGCACCTCATTCAGCCCTCAGCGCCCTTGTCGGATTGGCTGTCGCAGCCCGATACGTCCTGTAACCCACCGTAACCCACGCAATGATCACCGAACACAACGCCGCCAAAAGGAATAGTCCCGCCCCCGGCCTGATGCGATAGGCAAAACCCTCGAGCCAACGATGTGTCAGAATATAACCGACCGGCGCCGCCACGGCAAAAGATACCCCGACCAGCACCGTAAATTCTTTCGACAACAACACCATCATGTTAGCCACCGATGCGCCCAGGACCTTTCGAATCCCGATCTCCTTCGTCCGCTGAACCGCCATGAATGACATCAACCCATATAACCCGAGGCAGGAGATAAAGATGGCAATCCCCGCAAACACCCGGTATAGTCCCGATAATTGCCCTTCTTCCTTATAGTAATTGGCGATTTTCTCCTCAAGGAACTGATAACTGTAGACATAGTCCGGATACGCTCCCTTCCAGATCCGCTCGATGGCCGCCAGTGTCGGCGCCGCATCCCCGGACCGCAACTTGATCCCTGCAAGGCCATACGCCGCTTTCCAGCATCCCATCACGACCGGCGTGATCGGCTTCTGCAACGAATTGGTATTAAAATCCCTTACCACCCCTACCACCGGGCCCCGCAGCTGGTCCCAGATATTGATCTCTTTCCCCAGGATTTCCTTGGGGTCCCTGATGCCCAGGCTTCGCACCAGCGTTTCATTCACAACATATTCCCGCAACGTGTCACTCGGCTGATAGGTCCTACCCGCGACCAACACCGGCCGGTAGGTCTGAAAGAAATCGGCATCCGCCCATTTGAAATAGGCCTGGAAATTCGTTTTATTGCTGGAGTGATCGAACTTGAACTGGTTGCTCCAGATGTCATTGTCCAGCGGACTGAAGGTGCTGAAACTGACATGATCGACACCCGGGAGCTGCAGCAGATCCTGCCGCACCACTTCCATCTTTTGTTGGCTGACGCTGTCACCGGGAATGGGAACATTGACAATGGCGTTAGGATTGAAGCCGAGCGAAGTGTGCCGGAAGAAATTCATTTGCCGTGAAACGACCAGCACGCAGATGATCAACACCTGCGCAATACAAAACTGAAGGACAACAAGGCCCCGTCTCAAGGAAATGCCGCCCACGGTCCGGGCCGTGAGACTGTTTTTTAGCGTGTTGACCGGATTGAATCCCGAAAGGACCATGGCTGGATAAAGACCGGCCAGTAAGGTCGTGGCCGCCGCCGTCAATCCAAGGAAACCAAGCAGGCCGCTATCGGTCAGCTGCAACCGAATATGAATGCCCAACAGATCATTGAGGAACGGCAAAGCCGCCGCCGCCAGCGAAAGGGCGACCGCAACGGCCAGTACCGACATGAGCCCGGCCTCACCCATGAATTGCCACACGAGCTGCCGCCGACTGCTGCCCAGCACTTTGCGGATGCCCGTCTCCCGCGAACGTTTTACCGCCTGCGCCGTAGACAAGTTCACAAAGTTCACACAGGCAATGACCAGGAGGAAAGCGGCAGTAAGGATCAGCGACCGGATCAGGTCAGGGCCAAACGTGCGGTTATTGAAGTTCCCAAAACGACTGTCCTGGTGCATTTCCCCCAGGGGCTGAGCTATGACCCCCCGCCGCTCCAGACCCGGCGGCGTATGCCTGTCCACAAATTGCCGCAGGTCCGCGTCGAAACGCGCGACGCTAACACCGGTCGCAAGCCTTACAAAAGTATACCCCCGCCCATACGTTCCTTGCCAATCCTTGAGATCGACATTCGTCAGCGAAGAATAGGAAAAAACGACTTTGAGCGGAAAATCCGTATTGCCCGGTACGTCTTTGAGGACCCCTGCCACTTTGAACAGATCGCCATTGTTGAATTGAAGCGTTTTCCCGACAGCTATTCGCCAGTCCCCGAAATATCGGCTGGCAGTTTCACGTGTAAGGACAACCGTATTCGGAGCCGCCAGGTCCTTTGGATTGCCGGTCAGCCAGCTAAAGGCAAAGATGTCAAAGAATTCAGGTTCGGCATAGAATACGCCTCCTTCTTCATCAAACATTTTTTTCGCCTGCCCCCTTTCTCCGGGTATCGTCACCTGCCCGTCCCGGCCGAATATCGCGGCTGCTTTCTCGACCGCCGGATAATCCGCGCGCAAGGCCTGCGCGACGGGTAGCGGTACGCCCGGCCCCGACCCCAGCGCCGCCCCCTCCCGGAAAGGCACGCTGACAAGACGAAAGACCCGGTAGCGGTTCGGATGGAAATTATCATAACTCAGCTGGTATCGGACAACGAGAAAAATGAGCACGCAAGCCCCAATCCCGACCGCCAGCCCGGCTGCATTCAGGAAAGTATAGGTTTTATTCCGGGCGAGCCGCCGGAAGGCGATGGCAATGAAGTTGCTTATTTCCATTTCATCCGTAACTTGACATATGAAATTAACCGCCGACATCTCCCTCGCCCAATGGTCCCTAATCGAAGAATGGCGTGCTGGAAAATGGAAAACCCTCGATTTCCCCCGCATCGCCAGAGAAGACTTCGACCTCAACGGCATCGAGTTCGTCAACACCCTCTTCGAAGTCCCGACGGAAGCCTGGCTCCGACAACTCAAGCGAAACGCCGCGGACCACGGCATCACACCCGTGCTCATCATGGTCGACGACGAAGGCGACGGCTGTTCGCCTCACAAACAAGGCCGCCAGGATTTCGCTATCTTCCACCGGAAATGGGTCGATATCGCCCACTATCTCGGCTGCCACGCCATCCGCACCAATTGCCGCGGTCCTCACCCGGTTGACAATTTTGACGCCCTCGACTGGGCATCCGAATCCTATCACCTTCTCCTCGAATATGCAAAACCCGCGGGCATCGAGATCCTCATCGAAAACCATGGCGGCATCAGCAACGACGCCGACTGGATGGTCAGTCTCATGAAAGCCGTAGACGACCCCTTCTTCGGCACCTATCCCGATTGGCGGGAACCCACGGCCGACTTCGATAACCTGACCTACCTCGAGAAGACCTTGCCCTTTGCCAAAGGAATGTCCTACCGCAATCAACCCACCGATGAACTTTCGGTCAAGATGATCGACCTGTGTCGCCGCAGTGGATTCCACGGCTGGTACGGGATCGAATCGGACGGCCGCGATGAGATCAAAAAGGCGATCCGGCTGTTGAAAGCCCATCTGGGCTGAATCTGATACCTGCTATACCAGATCGAACCGATCCAGGTTCATCACCTTTGCCCACGCCGCAGCGAAGTCATGGACAAACTTCTCCTTCGCATCGTCACACGCATACACTTCCACCAGTGCCCGCAATTCCGAGTTGGAGCCGAAGATCAGATCTACCCGGGTAGCGGTCCATTTCAGCGACCCATTCCCGCGGTCCCGCCCCTCAAAAACCTCAGCTGCATCGGAAGTGGCGCTCCACTTTGTGTTCATGTCGAGGAGGTTGACGAAGAAGTCATTGGTAAGCGAGCCCGGCGCATGCGTGAACACCCCATGTTTCGAATGATCCCAGTTAGTGCCCATCACCCGCATTCCGCCCAACAATACCGTCATTTCCGGTGCCGTCAGTGTCAGCAGATTGGCTTTGTCGATAAAGAAAGCTTCGGCCTTTCCGGCATAGCGCGCCTGCGCGTAATTCCGGAATCCGTCAGCCGCCGGTTCGAGCGCTTCGAATGATTGGATATCCGTTTGTTCCTGGCTCGCATCACCGCGACCCGGCGTGAAGGGGACCGTAACCTTGAAGCCCGCCTTCTTAGCCGCCTCCTCGATGCCCGCACAGCCGCCAAGCACGATCACGTCAGCCAGCGAGACGGCTTTACCATTCGCCTGCGCATTATTAAATTTATTCCGAACCCCCTCCAACACTTGCAGCACTTCGGCCAGTTGCGCCGGGTCGTTCACTGCCCAATCTTTCTGGGGTGCCAGCCGGATCCGCGCGCCATTGGCGCCACCCCGTCTATCGGAACCACGGAAGGTGGACGCCGAAGCCCAGGCAGTACTGACCAATTGGGCGACAGACAGACCGGCACTCAGTAATTGTTTTTTTAGCGCTGCGATATCCGCTTCGTTGATCAACGGATGCGTCACAGCGGGGATCGGGTCTTGCCAGATCAATTCCTCAGCTGGCACTTCAGCACCAAGATACCGGACACGCGGGCCCATATCCCGGTGAGTCAGTTTGAACCACGCGCGGGCAAAAGCATCCGCGAGCAAGGCGGGGTTCTCATAAAAGCGCCGCGAAATGGCATGGTATGCAGGATCTACTTTTAATGCGAGATCAGTGGTGAGCATCGTCGGTGCATGTTTTTTTCCCGGGTCAAACGCATCCGGGACCGTACCCGTGCCAGCGCCATCTTTCGGGACCCACTGGAACGCCCCTGCCGGGCTCTTGCTCAGTTCCCATTCGTAACCAAAAAGATTCTCGAAGAAGTTATTGCTCCATTTTGTCGGCGTCCTCGTCCATATCCCTTCCAGACCGCTGGTGATGGCGTGACCCGCCGTACCGTTGCCGAAGCTATTGGTCCACCCAAGCCCTTGTTCCTGGATACTCGCGCCTGCCGGTTCCCTGCCCACATATTTCCCGGCGTCCGCGGCGCCATGGGTCTTGCCGAAGCTATGCCCGCCCGCGATCAGCGCGACGGTCTCTTCGTCGTTCATCGCCATCCGGCCAAAAGTCTCGCGAATGTCGCGAGCCGCCGCCAACGGGTCCGGTTTGCCGTCCGGTCCTTCCGGGTTGACATAGATCAGCCCCATCTGCACTGCGCCTAGCGGGTTTTCCAATTCGCGGTCGCCCTCATATCGTTTGTTTCCCAGCCACTCTTTTTCCGAGCCCCAGAAGGTATCTTCTGCCGCTTCCCAAACGTCCTCACGCCCCCCGCCGAAGCCGAAGGTCTCGAACCCCATCGATTCGAGGGCGCAATTCCCCGTCAGGATCATCAGGTCCGCCCAGGAAAGCTTCTTGCCGTATTTCTGTTTGATCGGCCATAGCAGCCGCCTCGCCTTGTCAAGATTGGTATTATCGGGCCAACTGTTTAACGGAGCAAAACGTTGCATGCCCCTGCCGCCGCCGCCGCGGCCGTCCGAGATGCGATAGGTCCCCGCGCTGTGCCACGCCATCCGGATCATCAAAGGCCCATAATGCCCGAAGTCCGCCGGCCACCAATCCTGTGAGGTGGTCAGTACATCGACGATATCCTTCTTAACTTCCTTGAGATCGAGTTTTTTGAATTCCTCCGCATAACTGAACCCCTTATCCATCGGATCCGATAGAGAGGAGTGCTGTCTCAGGATACCCAAATTCAGTTGGTCCGGCCACCAATCACGGTTTCTCGTCCCGCCGCCTGCTACTTGTTTCAACTGTCCGCCAATGAAGGGGCACTTGCTTGCCGCACCGGGATGGTGCACGGTTGCATAATGAAGCGTATTATTTTCCATATTGGGTGCATTTTAGTTTTTTGATCCCGCCAAATGTATCGAAGTTTTTTGCACCGGATAGATAGATAGTTTTGATGCGTGATAGACAAAATCTATGTAATCAGTAAATTTGATAGGGAAAAGTGGTCGGCAACAACTTAATTCCCAACTGCAATGCCGGTGGCGCCTCCTGTCCCTAATATATGTATAACACCGTTCTTCCAGTACACCGCATCATTGCTGCCGCCGTTGCCACATACGTATACATCACTGCCTGCAACCGCGATGCCCGTAGCGCTTGATCCATTGGGGAGCGTGACCAGTTGGCCGTTTTTCCAATAGCAGGCCTGGTCAGGGCCGGTGGCAGTAAACCCGGCGATGTAAACATCGTTTCCCGATATGGCCATCGCATTTACATAGCCGCCCAAGGGGATCTCAGTTCCGTTGACCCAATATGCCCAACCGTGTGTCAGGGACTGGCCGGCCACATATACCGTGCTGCCAACAACGCCAATCGCTTCGGGAATATAACAATCCGGCAGGTAAACCAAACTGTCATTTTTCCAGTACACGCCCTGACCGGATCCATAATTCACTCCCAGCAGTCCAGCCGCATATACGTCCGTACCCGATACAAATAGAGAATTAATAAACGCATTGGTTACGTTCGATATGTTTTGGCTGAGGTCTACCTCTACGTCATTTTTCCAGTAAATGTCAGCAGCAGTGGCGGTGCTGTTGCTGATGGAGTTGTTCCCTACGATATATATATCCGACCCATTTACCACTATACTGCGCGTAAACGTATTAATTACATAAGGCAATGCCGTATAATTGCCGTTTACCCAATAGCCGATATTGTCGAGCAGATACAGGTTATTATTGGCAAAAGCAACGCCGTTTAACTGTGCGGCGCCAGAGACAATATGCAGGGAATCATTAGTCCAATAGGCACCCATACTCTGCCCCAGTGTATCATAATACCCCGATACATATACGGTTGAAGGGGCGTTCACGCTTTTTTTACAAGCTAAAATTGAAAAGGATAAAATAACAATGGAAAAACAAAGAAATTTTGAAGGTCTCATGGCGACTCAGTATAATGATAACGGAAAGTTCGGCAAACTTCTCCAATTCCGAACAACAAGTGTAAATCCCTTAATCCCCCGATTTAATATCATCATTATTGATCCCGTGCTGATTTTTCTTGATCTCACTGTTTAGCCTCCCGAACCGGTAATTGAACCGGATCATAAAGAAGCGATAGTTAGCCTGGTTATAGGACACCTGCGAAAAATCAGGACCGCTGGACACGCTCTTCAGCGTCAGATATTTTGCATAAACGTTAGCAGCCACAAGCGTAACGTTACCCTTCTTCTTTAGCACATCCTTCGAAACATAGACGTTGGAATTTATCCGCCCTTGGGAATGCCCCTGCAACGTTACGCCGCCGCTGGAATAGCCGCCGTTCAGCCCAACCGCATATCCGTTGTTCAACTTATATCGCGCATTGACACCAGCAAAGCCTGTATAACCCTGGTTACTGTACAGCGTTCCGTTGTATGCCCCTTTTAACCAGAGATGACTCAGCCGTGCGTTGAGCCCCAACGAAAAGGCCTGGCTGGGGTTCAACC
>DASZJO010000086.1:0-15214 GCA_035948015.1 Puia sp. | reverse complement strand
CGATGCGATTTCAGAAAAGATATCATAGTAAGATGATAAGTACCGGTAATGATATCGTAGCGTTGGACCTGACGGATCAAGAGCGGACTTGCCGGTACCGCTTCTATTCGCGGATCCTTACCGCCGAAGAGGTTGCCATTTATGACGGGTTGGTGGATGGTTCTTCCGGCCGGGGCTCCAATGAGAGGTTGGCCTTTTCTTCTTTTGTTTGGTTGATGTGGTCGATCAAAGAATCCGTGTATAAATATGTAAGCCGGTCCAATCCGCAACTGGTTTTTGCCCCGTTGAAGATCCCCGTGAGCAGGGTGATCATCCGGGATAATTATTACGAAGGCGTATATTATGAAGGCACAGTCCGGCATGAAACGGCGACCCTGTATTCCCGGTCGTTCCACCAGGATGGAAGGATCATGACAGTTCTCAGCGAAGAAAGAGATTTTTCGCTTACCCGATGGGGTGTACATGACATCGGCAATTCGGAATACAGCAGCCAGGTTGCCAAGGTCAGGATGTTTGCGCTGCACTCTTTATCGGCGGTCTTTCCCGGCGCGGCGCTTCGGATCGTCAAAACCCCGGATGGACCGCCGGAGGTATGGGATGGGGAGCGAATCCTGGACGTTCCGGTTTCCCTGGCACATCATGGCCGGTATGTAGCCTGGTCATACCGGTTGAACAGTTCCTCATACAGGAAATCGGCCGCGAACTGAGCCGCCTCCAGCCATCTTCGTCGTGTCAATTTGCTGGAGATCACCGGATTGAAACGTAATTGCAGCTCGTGCGAATATTCGTCGTAGGTCTTCAACCGGTTTGGGATCTGGAGGGCATCCGCCACCCGGTGGATGGCGCCGCTGCCATACAGGGGAAAGCCCCGGTAATCATAGGGCACGATATTGTCCAGCCGGCCATGGACGCTGACGATTGGTACCCGGGCATTCCTCAGCCAGCCAGTGTCGAAAATACCGCCCCAAAAGTTCACCACCGCCGCCACATCCCCCGGCTCGATCGCATGGGAAGCCCGTGAGGAGTCAGGTTTGCCCATCAGCTTTTCCAATTCCGCATCGCTGGCGTAAGCGGTCTGCAGCGCCATCATCGCACCCGCAGAATTGCCGGCCAGGATGATCCGGCTGGTATCGATCCGCAGGCGTGCGGCATTAGCCTTGAAATAAGCGATCGCCAGCCGGGTATCGTGCACGGCCGCGTAACAATTCCGGACAATACCGTCGATGTCGAACCGTAAATTCGTTTTACCAAGCCGGTAATCGATAGCGGCACAAGCGTATCCTAGTCTGCTAAAGAAGCCGCACCATAATTTCACATTTTCCATGCTCTTCGATCCGAGCTGGAACCCGCCGCCATGCATCCAGATGATGAGCGGACGTAAAGAAGCGCCCGTATCCCCGATTGGTTCATACCAATCAAAGCGATGTGCGGATGTCTTCGCGTGTGGAGAATAGAACAGGTTCTTTCCAACGGAGAAGTCCGGAAATACTTCGTCTTTATACCGGGTGGGGGATTTCATTTGCGGATAAGTCGATAGCGAGACCAAAAGGAGCGCACCTGACAATGTATAATTAATCATAATTGATCAAATCACCTTACCCGGGTTCTGCCGGATGAACTCTTCCCAGCTTCCCGGCTTGTTTCTTCTTGCGCTTACTCCGGCCTTCTTGCTCCCGACCGCCGGGATCCTGCCTGCGATCTGGTTCTGAAAATGATGGCAGACGGCCACCGCAAGCGCGTCACTGGCATCGTACCGGACGATCTCTTCGTCCTCTAATTGCAGGATGCGTTGCAGCATCTTCCAAACTTGTTGCTTTTCCGAATTACCGTTACCGGTGATGGATAGCTTTACCTTTTTCGGCGAATACTCGGTCACGGGGATCCCGGCATGCATCGCTGTGGCAATTGCCACCCCCTGCGCCCGACCCAGTTTGAGCATGCTTTGGACGTTTTTACCGAAGAACGGAGCTTCGATGGCAAAATCATGCGGAGTGAACTGGCCGATCAGCTGCCGAACCTTCTGATGGATCAGTTTCAGGCGTTCATAGTTGTCCTGCCGGACCGGTAGTCGAAATGCTCCCATTTCGATCAGGCTAAGCCGATTGCCGTTATATTCGATCAATCCGTATCCCATCACGACCGTACCGGGATCGATACCAAGAATTATTTTAGACGGGTTTTGCACCAGGAAGTTTATTTTTGACGCCGATTGATCGGACGTTGAACAAAAATATCAAAATAATAGGCAACTATGTCCTCGGGCCGCTTGTCTTTTTCGTGCTGGCCTGGTTCATCCGGCAGCAGATCGTTCATCAAGTCGATTGGCGTACTTCTCTCGACCAGATCGTTCTCGCCATTCATGGCCCGGGTCAATGGAGGCTGTGGGTGGTCCTGGGGCTCATGCCGGTTAACTGGGGCATCGAGGCGCGGAAGTGGCAGCTGTCGATGCGGCCGGATGGCGGAATAGCCTTCAAAGACGCGTTCAGAGCCATCTTCACCGGGGCTACCCTGGCATCGTTCACACCCAACCGGATGGGTGAATATCTGGGTCGTATTTTATACGTGAAAGAGGGCCGGAGGGCTGCTGCCATATCTCTCACGATGATCTGCAGCATGGCCCAACTCCTGGTCACGCTTGTCGCGGGTACGGTCGGGCTCGTTTATTTATTCCCGCTGCTACGCCGGCGATCTACAGCAGGTTATCCCCGGCTGGAGTGGGGGCTGCCCCTGACATTGACCGTCCTGGGGGTGATGCTGATCGGGCTCGGCTTCCTTTATTTCGGCTTCCCGGGTCTGGTCCGGAAACTGGCCAGGGTCCCGTGGATCAGGAGGTTAGGGGCCTTCATAAAAGTTTTAGAAAATTTTGACCGGGATATCCTGATGCGGATTTTGTTCTTATCTTTTGTCCGATATATTGTGTTTATTATTCAATATAGCCTGGTTTTTCCCGTTTTTAATGTTTCACTGGGATTTGGCCAGGTCTGCGGAGGTATGAGCGTTGTTTTTCTGATCATGGCTATCGTCCCGACCTTTACTTTTCTGACCGAGCTGGGATTGAGGTGGGGGGCGAGTATCCAGGTACTGGAATTATTCAGCACCAATTCCATCGGGATCTTCGCCACTTCCTTCGCGATCTGGCTGATCAACCTGATCATACCGGCATTGATAGGAAGCTTGTTAATCGTAAGCATCAAATTATTCAAAAGTAGATGAGAGTATTATTTACGGTCTTAATCATGTTGCTAACGGGTTTATCGTACACCGCTCCCTACACAGATTCACTCCACAAGGCCAAGCAGTCCGCAGCCGCGTCCCCCCTTCACGCCTGCGCTCTTCAGGACTCCACCGGGCAACCGGACCAGAACTTTTGTTCGGGTATCCGGAATACCGCTTTTCAGGCCGGTGAAGTACTGACCTACCGGGTATACTATGCCGTAGCCGGCGCCTATATCGCTGCCGGCGAAGCATCTTTCACCACGACCCTCGAGAAATTCGATCATAAGGATGTCTATCATGTCGTAGGTGACGGAAAGACCTTTAGCTTCGAAGACAAATTCTTTCGGGTAAGGGACAGATACGAATCCTACATCGATACCGCCACCCTGCAACCATACAAATTCATTCGTGACGTAGACGAGGGCGGCTACAAGACAAAGGAGAACGTCACCTTCATCAAGGCTGCCAATACCGCTATCACCAATACCGGCGTCTACAAAGTGCCGGACTGTATCCAGGACGTGCTGAGTGCGATCTTCTATGCCCGAAACATCGATTTCAACCACCATAAGGTGGGTGACAAGATCCCCTTCTATATGTTCCTCGACCGCCAGGTTTACCCTCTCTACATCCGCTATCTTGGTAAGGAGACGATCCGGACCAAGTACGCCAAGTTCCGGACGATCAAGTTCAAGCCTCTGTTGGTCAAGGGTACGATGTTCGAGGGCGGGGAGAAGATGACGGTCTGGGTGACAGACGACCCCAATCATATTGCCGTGCGGATAGAGAGCCCCATCACGGTAGGAAAAGTGTCGGTCGATATGAGTTATTACCGCAATTTGCGGTATCCGCTGAGCTCGCTGGTGGATCTGTAATGTCAATCATTGTATATGAGGCCCCGTATTCAGCTCCTCCGGGGAGATATCACGAAAATAGCAGCCGATGCGATCGTCAATGCAGCCAACAGTTCATTGCTCGGCGGCGGTGGCGTTGACGGAGCGATCCACCGGGCAGGTGGACCAGCTATTCTGGAAGCGTGCCAGGCGATCCGCGCCCGGCAGGGCGGCTGTAAGACCGGGGAAGCTGTGATTACGACGGGCGGGCGGCTGCCGGCGTGGTATGTTATCCATGCGGTGGGTCCAGTTTGGAATGGAGGGTTTACCGGCGAGCGCGAACTGCTGGCGGCGGCCTATCGGAACAGTCTGCGGCTGGCTGTCGAACATGGACTCTCGACAGTGGCTTTCCCGAATATCAGTACGGGGATCTATGGTTTCCCGAAGGATAAGGCGGCAGAGATTGCGGTGGCGACAGTGACGGAATTTTTGGGTGAGCACTCCGAGTTAAAGCAGGTGCTGTTTGTGTGTTTCGATCAGGAGAATTATCAGCTTTATGCGGGACTTCTAAATATCAATTGATATTAAAAGCCAATCGACTAATGCAGAGGTATTAGCCCTTTGGATAATCGACTTTTAAGCGTAAATTTGTGTTAGTAAACCAGTTGTATATGTTCGGAGAAGCCAAAAAATTACACCTGATCGAGGAGATTTTGAAAATCGAGAATGAAGCGGTATTGACAGAGGTAGAAACGGTCATTAACCGGAGTAAGCTGCATGCAGTGGGGCGCAGAAATTCTAATGATTTTGCCGGTACGTTAACCGACGATGAGGCAACTGAGTTGGAAAAGATCATTGAAGACGGTTGTGAGCAAATTCATCCCGATGACTGGAAATAAATGCTTGCTGGATACCAGCGTGATCATTCATTCTTTTGGACGGAACAATACCATTTCAGAAAGACTAAATGCTATAGCTGAGATTTATGTTCCGGTAGGTAAGCCTATCCCTGAAAACGATATCTGGATAGCGGCGATGGCTCGTCAATACGATCTACCGCTGTTTACGACGGATAATCACTTTGCTGAAATAGATCATCTTAGTTTGCTGCAATAACCCACTGCGCGGGTTCGTTCCTCATGATATGATACTGTAGACAAGGTCCCGGGGTTTCCGACAATAATAGCGATGCCAACAAGGCTAAAAAGCTATCTTGTGGCATGGAACTTCGGGATTATTCCTTCATCGTCGTAGGCAGCGGCTTCTCCGGCGCGGTCATTGCCGAGCGGATCGCCAGCGAGCTCGGGCAACAGGTCCTGGTCATCGAAAAGCGCGATCATATCGGCGGGAACTGCTATTCCGAAACCGACCCTGAGACGGATATTGAATTCCATCGCTACGGCACGCATATATTTCATACCTCCAACGAACGGGTATGGAATTATATCCGCCGGTTCACCGCCTTCAACAACTATCGTCATCGCGTGCTGAGCTGTCATAAAGGGCGGAACTATCCCTTCCCCATCAACGTGGAAACGATCAACCAATTCTACCAGGTCACCCTGAAACCGTTTGAAGTGGATGATTTCATGGCTTCCATTCGCGACAATTCGATCAAGTCTCCCATAAATTTTGAAGAGCAGGCGCTTGCTCAACTCGGACGCGGGCTTTATGAAGCCTTTTTCCGCCCTTACACGATCAAGCAATGGCAGGCAGATCCGCGGCAACTTCCGGCTGCTATTTTTAACCGCATCCCGGTGCGAAAAAACTATGACGAAAGCTATTTCTCCGATACCTGGCAGGGCATCCCCGAAGTCGGATATACCGCCATCTTCAACCATCTGCTCGCCGACAAAAAGATAAAAGTGCTGCTGAATACGGATTATTTCGCGCTGAAAACTCAACTGAACCCCGATGCCTGTCTTATCTATAGCGGCCCCATCGACCGCTTCTTCGACTATAAATATGGAAAGCTGAGCTGGCGAACACTGCGGTTCGACAGGGAGACGATCGATACCGACGACTACCAGGGAAATTCGGTGATCAATTTTCCGGACCTGGACATACCCTATACCCGCATTCACGAGCCCCGGCATTTGCACCCCGAACGTCGCTACAAGACAAACAAGACCATTATCTTCCGGGAATACTCGCTGGCCGATAAAGGAGATGAGCCCTATTATCCCATCCCCTCCGACGAAAATCAACGCCTGCTGTCATTGTACCGGCAAGAGGCCGCGCAACGAAAGAATCTCTTTATCACCGGGCGCCTGGGGGATTACAAGTACTACGATATGCATCAGACGATCGACCGCGCGCTGGATATTTTTGAGACGGGCATTCTTCCACAAACCCGGTTGACCCATGTCCAATAATCCGACACTGGCAGTTGTCATTCCCGTCTACAACGAACAGGAGAACCTCATTCCGCTCCTTCGCGACTGGCAGCCGGTCTTTCAGGAAACCGCCGTTCCTTATGAAGTGATCTTCATCGACGACGGATCGACGGACAACAGTCTCCGGCTGCTTGAACAACTCAGCGATCCTTCGATCAGGGTCATCACCCAGCCCAACTCTTCGATCAGGGTCATCACCCAACCTAACTCTTCGATCAGGGTCATCACCCAACCTAACTCGGGTCATGGTCCCGCAATCCTCCGGGGCTATCATCTCGCGCTCGATGCCGAATGGGTTTTCCAGATCGATTCGGACCATCAACTGGATACGGACGCCTTCCGCGAGCTTTGGAATAACCGGGATCGCTACGATCTGCTACTGGCCGAGCGGGTGGAAAAGGACGCGAGCAGTGGCCGCCGCCTGATCAGCGCCATCTCCCGGGGGATCATTCACCTCCTTTACGGGACCGCCGTGAATGACGTCAATAGCCCGTATCGGTTGATGCGGGCTGCACGGCTACGCGAGGCCCTGCAAAATATCCCTGCAGGGAGCTTCGCTCCGAACGTGCTGATAACGGCATGGTTTGTGTTGAAAAAAAGGAGGATATTTATGACGGGGACGAGGCCACGCGGCGGCGCTCTGCGCCGCCGCAGCAAGCTCAACGCTTATTTTTTTCGGGGAGCTATACGCTCCGCATTCCAGACCCTGTTGTTCCGGATACGATGATGAACCGAACCTATAGCACTCTTTTCTTCCTCCTGGCGGCGGGCCTATTGCTGACCCTGCTGTATTGTCCTCCCGTCGATATTCCGCTGGACGACAAAGAAGTGTTCCGCTATGGCGGCTGGGATATATCCCGGGGTGGCATACCTTACCGCGATTTCTTTGACCATAAGCCGCCGCTGATCTATTTCCTGTATTTCCTTGCGCATGGCAGCTGGGGCCTTTGGCTGATCGACCTGGCACTGGTCCTGTCGGCGACCGCCGTTTTCTTTCAAACCTGTGTAAAGCACAAGCTACCCTTTCCCTGGCTGTTGCCGCTGCTCTTCAACCTGATGCTGCGGGATTTCCTGATCTGCGGCGGGATCGGAATGACGCGGGAGTATTCGACGATATTCCAATTGATCTTCTTTTGTGTGCTGATCGGAAGATCGCGTTACCGGGACATTCTGGCGGGGCTGCTGACCGGCCTGATCTTTTTTATGCAGCAAGACCAGGCGCTGTTCCTTATTCCCTTCCTTCTCTACTCCTGGATGGCCACCGGCCCGCGGTCTATCCCGGTGAGGTTCCTTCGCTATATTGCCGGATTCGGGGTGATCCTTGTCCCCCTGCTCCTCTATTTTTTGTTTACCGGCTCGCTGGGATATTTTTGGGCGGATGCCTTTCAATTCAATTTCTCATGGTATACGACGGAAAGAAAGTCTTTAGGGGATCATTTCAGGACGATCAAACATACGCTGGACGCCGGGAACTATGAGCTGCCGTTCATGATCGCCCTGACCCTTGGTATAAGCGCCTTCTTCTTCCGGAACCGAAAAAGAGGGTTGGTCATGGCCGGATTGGTTGGCTTGCTGCTATCGTTCAGTTCCGAACTGCTTGGGGCGCGGCCTGCGGACGTGGACTTTTCGTATTATTTTGTTACCCTGTCGGCCAGTGTCCCCATCCTCCTCTTCACCGTATTTGCCTTTGGCGAGGACCCGGTGGTCAGCAACCCGAAAGCTCAGATGATCTTCGGACTTCTGCTCTGTTGCAGTCTGACCTATACGGTCCTGCAGCATGCGACCCATCTTATCCCCCGAAACGACCGACCCTTTATGCGGCAACCGGCGCTGATCTGGCTCCGGGAACACCGGCCTGCCGATTACCAGCTTTACACTGTCGGCAATACCGGCTTCGTGTATGCATATAATGAATTTGGGATCGAATGCCCGTCCCGGTGGATTTATCAGCAATTCTGGAAATGGTATGACCGCTGGGATGCGGATGGGTCCATCCTGCGCTCCATAGGGGATGATCTGGTGCGGCACAAGACCCGATATATCTGGATGGATAGTGCGGAGGTCACCCGGTTCCGGAATCCGGCAAATTATACCTGGTGGATGAGCTTTCTGAAATCGCATTATCGGCTGGTGCCAAGTTACAACGATCCGCGTTCCGAGCTATGGGAATGGAAGGGCGACTAAATATTACAGTTCCGCGAGCCGGAATGTCTTACCGCTACGGATACCCTTCTCCGTTCCCTCCAGCAGACAGCATTCGAACCGCGGGTCATGCTCGAAGAATACGACATATCCGCCGGCTGCCGCCTCTTCAAGAAAGGTCTTCTTTTCGGTTAAGGTAGTCAGTGGGAACATATCATAGGCCATAACCCATGGCATCGGAATATGATGGATTGACGGCAGCAGGTCTGCCATGAACACAACGGTCTGGCCTTTATATCCAAGCTGTGGCAGCATCATGGCGTCTGTATGCCCGTACACCAGCCGGAGCGTTAGTCCCGGTAGGATGGCGTCCGCCCCGCCTTGTTCATCGACGAAACGGAGCTGTCCGCTGGCCCGGATCGGCAGGATATTTTCTTTCAGAAAGGAGGCTTTTTCCCGGTCGTTTGGCTCGGTCGCCCATTTCCAATGTCTTGTATTCGACCAATACGTGGCATTCCGGAAGGCCGGAACCAGTTGGTCGCCCTCCCGGACGATGCTCCCCCCGCAATGGTCGAAATGTAAATGGGTCAGCAGCACATCTGTAATGTCATCGCGGTGAAAGCCATGTGCCGCCAGCGATTTGTCAAGGTTGTCGTCGCCGTGCAGGTAGTAGTGGCTGAAGAAGCGGGCATCCTGCTTGTCTCCGATCCCGTTGTCCACCAGGATCAGCTTGTCGCCTTCTTCGATCAGCAGGCATCGCAGTGCCCAGGTGCAGAGATTGTTTTCATCCGCGGGATGGACCTTGCTCCAAAGCGTCTTGGGAACCACGCCAAACATGGCGCCGCCGTCTAATTTGAAAAAACCGGTAGGGATGCTATACAATTCCATTGGATCTGTTGTTTAGCCGGCAGGTGCGGGGGCCGTAGCGGTTTTGTTTTGTTCTGTCAGCGCACTATAGAGACATATCCAGCCAATCACGAAAAAGGCGGTCAGCGAGATCACCGAATTTTTCATACCCAGCTGTTGGGTGATCAGACCGAAGCTCCCCATGCCGATCACAATGGCGATCTTTTCCGTAAGGTCGTAATAGCTAAAATAGGAGGCGGTATCTTTTGTTTCCGGCATCAGCTTCGAATAGGTCGACCGGCTGAGGGACTGGATCCCGCCCATGACCAGCCCCACCATCAGGGCCAGGATGTAAAAGGAATATTCGATCGGCTCCTGCCGTGGCGTCAGCTCGTACTTCCAGCGGGAGAGTTCTCCTTCCAGCACCGCATCCTGCTGGTCATATTCGGTCGCGTTCATTTTGAGCTTGCGGGCTTCCAGGTCTTCTTTTTGCTGCTGCAGCTGCGCGATCCGGTCATGGAACACGCTTAATCGCTCCGCTCTCCCTGCGGTCAGATAGGCCGAGATACAAACCATGATCCAGATCACGATGACACCCATCAGCACCCGAAGATTGCCATATTTGGCGGATAGCCGGCTCATCCAGGTCGCACCGATGATGGCCACCAGTTGGATCAGCACAATTGTCACGATCAGCTTGACCTCGTCCAGGTGCAGGAGCTTTGCACCAAAGATCGTGGCAGCCATCATGACCGTCTGTACGCCCATGCTATAGAAAAAGAAGCCCCGCAGATAGCGTTTCAGGACCGACATTTTCCGGACTTCACGGTAGACTTTGCGCACTTCGGAAAAAGCGGCCTGGAAGATGGTCCCCGCCTTTGCGGCGCTGGCCTGGCTTTTGGGCAGAACGGCAAAGGTCACTTGCGCAAACCCGGCCCACCAGATACCCACCAGCAGGAAGGTCAGCCGAAGGGCGATGGGATTTTGGTGAAGCGCCACCACCAGCCCGAATCCGATCACCTGGAGGATCACGCTCCCGATATAGCCATAGGAGAAGCCTTTCGCGCTTACGGCATCCTGATCCTGGGGCGCTGCGATCTCCGGCAGGTAGGCATTATAAAATACGAGGCTGCCTACGAAGCCCATACTGGCGAGAATGAAGCAACTGATCCCCCAACCCAGGTTGGAACCATCGAAGAAATACAGCAGGCTGCAGCCGGCGGCGCCCATGTAGCAAAAGAAGCGCATGAAATTCTTCTTATTGCCGCGATTGTCGGCTATGGAGGTCAGGAGAGGGTAGAAGACCGAGATGATCAGGTAGGCCGCGGCCAGCGAGAAGCTGTACAGCGCCCCGTTGTCGAATGTGCGGCCGAGGAAGGGGATGTTCGTGCTTTTGAAATGATCCTGCGTAGACGCCAGGAAATAGATAGGAAAAAACGTCGTCGTTATAACGAGGTTGTACACTGAATTGGCCCAGTCGTACATGGCCCAGCCATTGATTACCTTTTTTGGCGCCGTGACGATCATAGAATGCCCCTCCACAAAAGGATCAGCATCACGAGCCCGACAACGATCCGGTAATAACCCCAGACCTTGAACCCATGCTTTTGGAGGAAGCCGATAAAAAATCGAATGACCAGGATCGCCACCAGGAAGGTCACGATGCCGCTCAGGACCAGCAAGGTCGCATTGTCTTTGGTAAGGATGTCGGGGTGCTCTTTATGGACGTCCCAGAGGCTCTTCACCGAAGCCGCGAGCATGGTCGGCACTGCGAGGAAAAAGGAGAATTCGGCAGCTGCTTTCCGCGACAACCCCTGGCTCAGGCCGCCGATGATCGTCGCACCGGAGCGGCTAAATCCCGGCAGCACAATGGAAAGGACCTGAAAACAACCGATCCGGAAAGCGGCCCCATTGGAGACATTCCGTTCGCTTTCGATCCGGGGATGGTTGAACCAGCGGTCTACGAACAGGAAAATAATGCCGCCCCCGATCATCACCGCGGCAATGAAATACAGGTTCTCCAGCCTGGCATCGATATATTTCTTGAGGAGAAGCCCGACGACGACCGCCGGAATGACCGCGATTATCAGCTTGACATAGAAGCTGATGCGGGTGAAGTCAAAGAACTTCTTATAATAGACCACCACTACGGCCAGGATCGCAAAGAGCTGGATGACGATCTCGAACATATCCGAAAACGGCGTCGAGCTGACACCGATGATCGGGTTGGTGAATTTCATATGAGCCGTGGAGCTAATGGGCAGAAATTCCGTCAGCCCTTCCACGATGGACAGGATGATGGCCTGGATGATAGTCATATTTGGTTACGCTTGGGTGCTCGGTCTGGGGTTATGCCTGCGTGCCCGGTTTGCCTTTCCGGAAGATCGCAAAGATCTCGATCACAAACCCCGCGAGGATCAGGATCGGGGCGATGGTGATCCGCCGAACGCTATAGACCTCGTCCTTATTGAACACATTCGGATCCGGGCTCTTACCACCAGCCATCAGGATCAGTCCGAGGGCGATCAGTGCGATGCCGATCAGCATCCAACGATAGTTGTCTTTCCCGAAGAGGGGAGCATTGGAATAGCTTTTGGTCGATGCAGTCTTTGGCTTGGAGCCGGCGATGACTGTTTTTGGCCCGGAAGTAGCCGGCTTGGAAGCGGGGGTAGCCGCTTTGGAACCAGGAGTAACCGTTTCTTTTTTTGTCGTTGCCATGAAGGAATCCGTGATTTGGGTGTGCAATATACGGTAATCCCGGTAAAATCAATATAGGTCGTCCAGCTTCATTTTCAGGTATTTCAGCACGCTTCGGTGGGTGCTGATAAACGAAATACCGATTCCCAGCACGAAAATGGTAGCGAACATCACCGCCAGAAGGGTGTAATCCCGGAGCGCCGCCATGGGCGGCAGCCATTGTTCCGCCCCGAAAATGACCAGGATGATCAATCCAATGGCGATCAATCCGCTGATGGCCCCGTTGATCAGCGCGCGGATATCCATTGGCTTGGCGATAAACCAGCGGGTGGCCCCCACCATTTGCATGGTCTTGATCAGGAAGCGGTTGCTGAACATGGCCAGCCGGATCGTATTGTCGATGAGGATAATGACCAGCACGGAAATGAGGACGGTCACTCCCAGCAGGATGAAGCTGATCTTCCGGATCCGCTCGTCCAGGTTGGTCACGAGCGTCTTGTTGTATTGAACATCACTTACGGCGATGTTTTGACTTAGCTCTTTGGTGATCCTGCCCAGCGAATCCGGATTCGCATATTCGCTGCGGACCTTGAAATTTACGCTGGCCGGCAACGGGTTCTTATCCAGCACGGTAGTAAAATCAGAATTACCATCCGAAACGAAACGCTTTTTAGCGCCCTCTTTTGAGATGTATTCATAGGATTTCACATAAGGCTGGGCGGCGACAAACTGCACCAGGTTGGCACTGTCCTTGGACGTTGCCGTTTCAAGGAAGTAGACCTGCACTTCGAGGTTCTCCCGGAAATTCTGCCCCAGCTTATTGGCATTGATCACTATCCAACCCAAGAGCCCCAGCAGGAACAATACAAGGGATACGCCCAGGATAGCCATGAAATAAGATGGAGTGGAACGCTTGGCATAACCTTTTCCGAATTGCGCCATGATGAATCTTAGTTTTACTGCGTGTTAGAGCAAAAATAACGGTTTCGGTGCCATCTTCGCCCCCTTTTGAAGGTAAATTCGCAGCCATTTCCGTATTTTTGTTCTCCTCTTAACGATTGTTTGTCCGCATTATTTCGGGACCCGACAAGCTTTTAACTTTTTTCCAACAAGGTTTATGGAATATAATTTCGGCGATATTGAAAAGAAGTGGCAGCAGCGCTGGATAGCGGACGGCACCTACAAAGTTACCAACGATCCGTCCAGGCCGAAGTGCTATGTGTTGGACATGTTCCCTTATCCCAGCGGCGCGGGACTTCACGTTGGCCACCCGCTCGGTTATATAGCCAGCGATATATACGCCCGTTACAAAAGGCTGAAAGGATTCAACGTGCTGCACCCTATGGGCTATGATGCCTTTGGTCTTCCTGCCGAGCAATATGCGATCGACCATGGCATTCATCCTGCTGCTTCAACGGACGACAATATTGCCAATTTCCGCCGTCAGCTTGACAATATAGGCTTCTCATTCGATTGGAGCCGGTCGTTTCGTACTTCCGACCCGGCTTATTATAAATGGACCCAGTGGATCTTCCTTCAGCTATTCGGGAGCTGGTATGACCGGAAGGAAGCGCGGGCCCGCCCGATACCTGAGCTGGAGGGCCTTTTCTCAACGGAAGGGAATGGAGCACATTTCTGCCCCGGCGATCCGGCTATCCGTTTTGAGGCCTCCGATTGGAATGGCTTTGACCCGGCGCGCCGGCAGGAGATACTGATGAACTATCGCCTGGCCTACTGCGGGTACGGAGAGGTCAACTGGTGTGAAGCGTTGGGCACGGTGCTGGCGAATGACGAAGTGATCGGCGGGGTTAGCGAGCGGGGCGGTTATCCGGTAATAAAAAAGAAATTACGGCAATGGTATCTCCGCATTACTGATTATGCCGAACGGCTGCTCGAAGGATTGAAGACCGTGGACTTCAGCGACGCTATGAAGGAAATGCAGACGAATTGGATCGGGAAGAGCTTTGGAGCGGAGATAGACTTCGAGATCTATCGGTCGGCCGGAGACAAACTTCGTGTCTATACTACCCGCCCCGACACGATCTTTGGGGTAGATTTTATGGTCATCGCCCCCGAGCACGAATTGCTGGAGAGGATCACCACGCCGGAACAGCGTGCAGAGGTGGAAGGGTATCTCAACTATGTCCAAAGCAGGAGCGAACGGGAACGTATGGCGGAGAAGAAGATCACCGGCTGCTTCACCGGCGCTTTTGCCGTCCATCCCTTCAGCGGACTTCATGTACCGATCTGGACATCAGAGTACGTATTGGCAGGATATGGCACAGGCGCGATTATGGCCGTTCCTTGCGGTGACGAACGTGATTTCAGGTTTGCACAATATTTCCAGCTGCCCATTACCAATATCATCGGCGACGCCTTCAACGGCCTGGACGCCAACCCGACGAAGGAAGCCATCCTGGAGAACAGTGATTTCCTTGACGGGCTGGTAATGAAGGATGCCATCCTAATCGCCATCCGGAAGATTGAGGAAAGAGGTATCGGTGTCCGGAAGATCAATTACCGGATGCGGGATGCTGCCTTCAGCCGCCAACGTTATTGGGGCGAACCTTTTCCGATAACCTGGAAGAAGGACGAGCATAGCGAAGTCCCCATCGCTACCCCGCTGAACGTAAACGACCTCCCGCTGGAATTGCCCTATATCGACAAGTACGGTCCGGGTCCCGAAGGGGAAGGTCCCTTGGCAAATGTTCCCGCCTGGACCGCCCGACACCTCGAAACCAATACCATGCCCGGTTATGCCGGCAGCAGCTGGTATTTCCTCCGGTATATGGACCCGGACAATGCCGGGACCTTTTGCAGCCGCGCGGCGTCAGATTATTGGGGTCAGGTCGATCTTTATATCGGCGGCGCAGAGCATGCCGTGGGACATCTTCTGTATAGCCGCATGTGGACTAAGTTCCTTTATGACCGGGGGTGGATCGGACATGATGAGCCTTTCAAGCGTCTTATCAATCAAGGCATGATCCAGGGTAGTAGTAGATTCGTGTATCGGTTGGAACTTCGCGGTACCGGTAATATCGAAGAGCTATCACGCAAAACGCCCATCTTCCTTTCCGCCGGATT
>DASZJO010000085.1:0-9830 GCA_035948015.1 Puia sp. | reverse complement strand
GATCCAGTTCAGTGTGAATAAGGAGCTGCTTCCGGCTTCCTCGATCATCCTTCTCAGTTTGGGGTTCCTGTCAGGATTTTGTTTCATATTTACCATTTCCTTTTTGTATTTTTTCCGGGCGGACAAGACCATTGTCCGGCGGATGGCACCGGTGATCAGCAATCCGAAGTTATTCAAGTCACAATTCGGAAAGGAAGAGGTCAAGCTGAACGAGACGCGGCTGATGCATGTGAGATGGTATCTCAACTCGCCGAGAACGATCAGGAAGACCAGGGATGTGGCGCATTACAGCAAGGCCTTTATTGAAAGCATCTTCAACCGGCATCATATTTCGGCCGTCCTGTCGATCTTCGGGGCTTTTATTTTTCTGATCGTCATCGGATTTTTCATGGACAGCCGGTACTTCCAGCTCCCCGCGGCGGCCAGCATCCTGGTCTTCTTTGCGATCCTCATTTCCTTGTCAGGTGCGTTCTCGTATTTCCTGGGGTCCTGGGCTATCCCATTTTTTGTAGTCGTCTTTTATGTGTTGAATCTGCTGTATCAATACCGGGTCATCGATCCCACCAATAAGGCTTATGGGCTCAAATATACCAGTCAGGAGGACAGGCCCCTCTATGACAGGGAGACCTTGCTGCAGTTGTGTTCGGTAAAAAATGTCGAGCGGGACCGGGCAAATATGATCCGCATCCTCGAGCGGTGGAAGGCAAGGCAATCCTCGCCCCGGCCCATCCTTTACCTGGTAAACACCAGCGGGGGCGGCAATCGCAGCGCCTGTTTTACGATGAGTGTGCTGCAGCATCTCGACAGCTTATGCGGCGGGCAGCTCATGCGCAAGACTTTTCTGATTACGGGAGCGTCCGGCGGGATGTTGGGCGCCGCGTATTTCCGGGAGCTGGCGCGGAGGCGGGACGAAGGTGACACCAGCATTCATCTTCCCAACCGCAAATATGTCAACGATATCTCGCGTGATCTGCTCAATACGTTGTTTTCTTCTTTCGTGGCGCGTGATCTGGCTTCTCCCGCCCAGAAGTTCAGGGTAGGCCAATACGAATATGTCAAGGACCGCGGGTATGCGTTCGAGCAGCAATTGGACCGCAATACGCGTGGGATGCTCAACTGGCAACTCAAGGACATCGCGCCGGAGGAGGCAGCGGCCCGGACGCCGGTGATGTTACTCAACCCTGATATCACGCGGGACAGCCGGGCCCTGGTGATCAGTACGCAGCCCGTGAGTTTCCTGATGCGGCCCGAGTATGACAGTACGCGGATTGCCGCGATGGATCCGGATGCCGTCGATTTCGGAGCGTTGTTCGCCAATCAGGGGCCGATGAATTTGCGATTCCTGACGGCGCTTCGGATGAATGCGACGTTCCCGTACGTCCTGCCGAATGTTTGGTTGCCTACTCAGCCTGTCGTCGATGTAATGGATGCGGGTTTTCGGGACAATTTCGGGGAGCTCAGCACGATCCGCTTCCTGAATGCATTTCGCGGCTGGCTCCGGGAGAATACCAGTGGTGTGGTTTTGTTGCAGATCCGGGACCGCAAGGCCGGGGGATGGGAGAATCCGTTCGAATCGGATGACATAACCGATATCATCACCAAACCGCTTGTGTTGCTGGAGGATAACTGGTACAAATTGCAGGAGTACAATCAAAATGACCTGATGAGTCTGGCGCAGAATGCCATGGGTTTTCCGTTCCGCAAGCTGGTATTTCAGTATGTTCCGAAGACAGAGGATGCCGGGGCGGCGTTGAATTTTCATCTCACCACGCAGGAAAAGAGAAATATCATCGGGGCGCTGGAGAATTCCGACAATCTAAGGACATTTCAGGAGTTCACGGGACTGGCGGGCGGGGAGGACGGGAAGGGAAGCGCGGCGGGACCGGGGGTTGGGAAAGGAAGTGTGTCGGGACGGGCGCCGGCCGGCAAGGCACATTAGGGTTGGATCAGGCGGATGGCTTTCGGGGCAACTTCGATAAGGAACCGGTTGGCTGAGGGGGCGGGGTCCCCGTCAATATGGAGGGGCGCTCCTTCAGGGTTAGCGATCACCAGGCCGGGTGTCTGAAAATACAGCACTTTTTTTGTACCGGCGTTAACGGGGGCGCGGGTCACTTTGTATCCCCCCATTACTTGCCGGATGGCGGAAAGCAGCAGCCGAAGCCGGCTTGCTTTTTTTACAATGACGATATCGAGGAGGCCATCGTGCAGATCGGCGCGCGGGGCGATGGTGACGTTGTTACCAAATTGGTTGCCGTTGGCGATATCGATAAAGAAGGCTTCGACAGGGAAGGAGGTTAGGGTGCCCGACGAGGCGGGGAGGTCGATCGTGAAGGGGTAGGATCGGGCCCGGAGGAAATAGGAAAGCGTGACTTTTATATAGGTCTGCAGGCCGCGCCGGTTTTCGCGGGCAAACAGGTGGGCGACGCCGCCGTCGAAGCCGATGCCGCAGAGCATGCAGGAAAAGCGGCCGTTGATTGAAAAGCCATCGATCCAGGAGGCGTTTCCGGCAAGGATGATGTCCATGGCTTTGGCCGGGTCGCTGGGGATCCCGGCTGCGAAGGCCAGGCCGTTGCCAGACCCCATCGGAATGATGCCGATCCGGGTATCTCTTCCTTTCAGTTCAGCAGCGACCGCGCTCACGGTTCCATCGCCGCCGCAAATAACAATATCGGTCACTTTTTCTGTTTCGATCAGCGGGATGAGGAAGGAATAATTGCCGGCGGCGTCGGTGGGGAGAATACTGAATTCGATCCCTGCTTCCTGTGTTCGTCGGGTGATCAGGTCGTGAAGCGACCTTTTCCCGCGAGTTCCGGAAATGGGATTGATCAGATAAATGATTTTCTTATTCGGCATTGCGCGTGCAAATATCCGGGAAAATTCATTACGGGTGCGTGGGGGTGCCCGGCGGGTACGTGCCGGGGCTTCTCCCGCGGAGCGTGTCAGTGGCGACGGGCAGGTGCATGACATCGGAGAGGAAATGCGAGATCCCTTCTTCGACCGCCGGAACAGCATGCGAACGTAACGAGGAGCCGATGACATGGGTACCCGCCTCCGGGATGGCTTCCTTGTATTTGAGGGCGGTTGGAGTGCCGAGCTCGTCGAACATCGAGAGTTCTGCGGAGACTTTTACCGTGCTATCCTGGTGTGTGTTGTCTTTATAGAAATAGTAAAGCCCGACTGGCTGCTTCACCTGGCTGAAGGTCTTCTCGTTCATGGTCGTCTCCAGCAGCTCTTCGAGCGCTACGGCGGCTTCCAGCCGATATTTCGGATACCAGTACTGTCGCCACATCGGCCCGTAGTCTTCTTTGATGTCGATGTATTTCCCGCCCGACACCATGCGGGCGATCTGGAGGCCCCAATGGTCGTTGAGCAGCCAGGCGTTCGGGTCATTGATGGCGATATTGGGGGAGAGCAAGACCAATCCTGCAACTTTGTCGGGATAGGCCGCTGCCAGCTGAATGGCCAGGGTACCGCCGGTGCTTGTCCCCATCAGGATCACTTTTGTTCCCAGCTGTTCGCCGATGACCAATGCCTGTTGGGCAGAAGCCCAGTATTCTTCGGCGGTAAGATTGACCATTGCGTCGGGGGTATCGATGCCATGTTCTGCCAGCCGGGAAAGAAAGAGGTTACACCCGTATTTTTTGGCGATGTCGAGGTCTGTCGGAGCCCCTTCTCCCTGGGAGGCCGAGAAGCCGTGCAGGTATACGATGGCGTAAGCCGTCTTGTTTCGGCCGGAATCGGCCCACACGATGCGGGCCTCATTATCGGGCTTCAGGTGATGGGTGGCTTCCTGGTCGCGGATATAGGTTTCGAGTGCGGTCATTCCTGCAGGAACGGTGGGCAGTGCAGTGGAGTAGACGGCGGATTTTGGCTTGGGGCCGAGGAAGTAGATGAGGAGAAGCAGAAGGGGGATGAGCAGCCACCATTTTTTGCGCATGTAATAAAATTTCATGAATTTATTAAATTTCTGCAAACGGCGGTAATGCAGCCGTTTCAAATAGGAAATCCGCCTGTTTTGGCGTACTTTTGCGGCCAAAAACCGGGGTATCCCGAATTATGGAGATCAGAAATATAGCAATTATTGCCCACGTTGACCACGGAAAGACGACACTTGTAGATAAAATCTTGCATGCGACCCACGTATTCCGTGACAACCAGGAGACAGGAGAGTTGATAATGGATAATAATGACCTCGAGAAGGAAAGGGGGATCACGATATTTAGCAAGAACGCTGCCGTTGAATATAAGGGCGTCAAGATCAATGTGATAGATACTCCGGGTCACTCCGACTTCGGGGGAGAGGTAGAGCGGGTGCTCAAGATGGCTGACGGGGTGCTGCTCCTTGTGGACGCCTTCGAGGGGCCGATGCCGCAGACGCGGTTTGTTCTGCAAAAGGCATTACAATTGAATCTCAAGCCGATCGTGGTGATCAACAAGGTTGACAAGCCAAATTGCCGGCCGGATGAGGTGCATGACGCTGTCTTCGAGTTGTTCTTCAATCTCGACGCGACGGAGGAGCAGTTGGATTTTCCAACCTTTTATGGCAGCGGTAAGAATGGCTGGTTCAACAGCAAGAACGAGCCATGCGATGATATAACTCCCTTGCTGGATGGGATCCTGCAGTATGTGCCGGCGCCGAAGGTGTCGGAAGGTCCTTTGCAGATGCAGATCACGTCGTTGGACTATTCATCTTTTTTGGGCCGAATTGCCGTGGGGAAAGTAGCGCGGGGTGTGATCAGGGAAGGTCAGCCCATCGCATTGATGCAGGCCGGCGGGGTGATCAAGCGGTCCAGGGTAAAGGAGCTATACACTTTTATGGGCATGGGAAAGAAGAAGGCCGCCGAGGTCGAGGCCGGCGATATTTGCGCAGTCGTTGGGCTCGAGGAGTTTAATATCGGGGACACCATTGCCGATGCCGAGAGTCCCGAGGCGCTGCCGGTCATCAGTGTTGATGAGCCTACGATGAGTATGCTGTTCGGGATCAATAACTCGCCTTTTTATGGCAAGGACGGCAAATTCGTTACCTCCCGACATTTGCGGGACCGGTTGATGAAGGAGACCGAGAAGAACCTGGCGTTGCGGGTAGAGGATACGGACAGCGCGGACAGCTTCCTGGTATTTGGTCGCGGCATCCTGCATCTGGGGATCCTGATCGAGACGATGCGCCGGGAAGGGTTCGAGCTGACGGTGGGACAGCCGACGGTCCTGGTGAAGGAGATCAACGGGAAGAAGAACGAGCCTTATGAGATCCTGGTTGTGGATGTGCCGGCTGAGTTCAGCGGGAAGGTGATCGATATGGTCACACAGCGAAAGGGAGAGATGCTGGTGATGGAAAGCAAAGGCGATATGCAACATCTCGAATTCGAGATCCCCTCGCGGGGCCTGATCGGGCTGCGGAGCAATATGCTGACCAATACGGCGGGTGAAGCTGTCATGGCGCATCGGTTCCTGGAATACAAGCCCTGGAAGGGACCGATCCCGGGCCGGAACAATGGGGTGTTGCTGTCCAAGAACCAGGAAAAGACTACGGCCTATTCTATCGATAAATTGCAGGATCGCGGTACCTTTTTCGTCGATCCGGGTGAGGATGTCTATGTGGGCCAGATCATCGCCGAGCATATTAAGCCGGGCGATCTGATCGTCAACGCGACGGAAGGGAAGAAACTGACCAATATGCGGGCGAGCGGCAGCGATGATTCGGTTCGTATCATTCCAAAAAGGCAAATGACTCTCGAAGAATGCATGGAATATATTCAGCAGGATGAATGTATCGAAGTGACGCCTAAGAAGGTCCGGCTCCGGAAGGTGATCCTGGATGAGGAGGAGCGGAAGAGGTCGGCCCGGGCGATGAAGGCGGAAGAGACGAGGTAACCGAGCGAAGCAGGTCCGACGAAGTTTTTTTCGTATCTTTGGGTTGTAATCGGCGGTCATGAAGAAGTTCAGCGTAGTATTTCTCCTCTTGTTGTTTCTGTTGGGAGCCGACACGGTTCCCGGCAAGGCGCAATGTTCCATCTGCACCCGGACGGCTGAGCAGTTGGGCGAGCGGCCTGCGCGGGCGTTGAACAGGGGCATTATATATCTTGCGTTCGCCCCGTTGGCTCTTTTCGGCATTATCGGTTATCGTTGGTGGAAGAGCGAACAATATCATGACTGAATCCCTCCTTGTATCGGTGGTACTAGGCACTTATAACGGTGAGGCCTACCTGGAGCAGCAGCTCCGCTCGGTTCTGGCGCAGACCTGGGGCCAACTTGAGATCATTGCTATCGATGACGGCAGCACCGACGGAACCGTCGGCATCCTGCGGGAGTACGCCGCCCGGGATACCCGGATCAGGGTTGTGGTCAATGAACGAAACCTGGGCTTTATCCGCAATTTCGAGAAAGGGGCAAGGTTGTCCACGGGAAAATGGATTGCGTTTTGCGATCAGGATGACTACTGGCTGCCGGAAAAAGTGGAAAAGATGGTCCGTGCCATCGGCGACTTTCCCATGATCTATTGTGATTCGGCCTTATGCGGCCCGGATCTCCAACCGCAAGGGAAAAAGATCTCCGACCTTGTACATTATCAGTCTTTTGATGATTGCCGTCAACTCTGCGTATTCTCGCGAATGTATGGCCATGCGACGTTAATCACCCGTGCGCTGTTCGAGAAAGCGAGTCCTTTTGTGGAAGAGATGCCGCATGACGGCTGGCTGGCGTTTCACGCTACTTTGTATGGAGAGGTGAAGTATTTGCCTGAGGTACTGGTGAATTATCGTCAGCATGGCTCCAATATATATGGCGTAGTGGGGGGGAAAAGGAAGCTTAAGAATAAGCGGAAAAAAGAGCTCGCGAGGATCCGTTTCCGGATGAACGCTTTTTATGAAGCCTGTCCCGGGTCCCTGGTGCCGCAAAAAAAGTTATTGAGTTCCCTGGTGGAGAGTTACCGCAGCTTTTCGCCGCTGAACGATATCAGGCGGGTATTTCTTTTCTTAACGAATTATAAGTTCCTGCTTGTCGTGAAGAAGTATTCCGTTTTCAGGAAATACCTTTTTTGTCTGAAGATGTTCGTGAAGATAAAGTAAGAACGAACCGATAGAGATTAAAAGGTCCTTCTTTCGATGCCGCTTCGATCAGGGTAGCGAGGTCTTTCTTATTTATCCCCTTCATTTTTTGTTCGCGGATCAGAAGGTATGCGCGTTCCGCCAGCAGGCGGTACCTGCGGCCGGCGGGGTCTTCTTTGGATTGATCTTCCCGGATAAGGCGGGCGAGTTCTTCGATGCCCAGGCGTTGGGATGCGACTGTCTTTACGATCGGGATCTCGCGGCCTTCGCGGCGGAGGGCAGCGGGCTGCATGGTCCGCAGGTTGGTCACAAAGAGATCCGCGCCGGGCCGGTCGCTTTTATTGACGACGAAAATATCGGCGATCTCGAGCAGTCCGGCTTTCATGGATTGGATATCGTCCCCGCCCTCCGGCGCCAGTACGACCAATGTGGTGTCGGCGAGGCCGGCGATCTCGATTTCGTTTTGTCCTACCCCAACCGTCTCCACGATGATGGAATCGAATGGGGCGACTTTGAGCAGGTCGGCGATCTCGATAATACGGGGATGAAGTCCGCCCAGGGAACCCCGGGTCGATAGGCTCCGGATAAAGACTGCGGGATGATTGTACCATTCGCTCATCCGGATGCGGTCGCCAAGCAGCGCGCCGAAATAAAATGTGGAAGAAGGGTCGACGCACAGCACGGCCACTTTCTTCTGTTCGGCAACGGTTTGGGCGATCAGCGCGTCCACCAGCGTACTCTTGCCCACGCCCGGGGGGCCGGTCACTCCGATGATCTTAACAGGCGATGGCGCCAGGCCAGCCAGCAGGACGTCATATTCTCCGATACCGTTTTCAACGTAGGAGATCGCCCGCGCCAGCGCCCTAATATCGCCGTTGCGAATATCCTGTAAACGCTGCTCTTCCCTACCGGCCATGTCGGACATTTTTTTAGTGCGCAAATCCGCGCAAAGATAAGGACGTGGCTGCATGTAGGTGAATTTGATTATCTTCGCCCGATGACCTTTATTATCAGCCGTACGGACGCCATTGGAGACGTGGTGCTAACGCTTCCGGTTGCGGGGGTGCTCCGGGCGCTATATCCTTCTTCGAGGATTTTTTTTTTAGGTCGTGCATATACCAAAGAGATCATACATGCCTGTGAGCATATCGATGGATTTCTCAACTGGGATGAACTGCGGCAGCTCCCGTCCCGCGATGTCATCCGGGAGCTTAAAGCGACGAATGCGGATACGATCATCCACGTTTTTCCCAATCCTGAAATAGCGAAGCTTGCGTGGCGGGCGCGGATCCGAAGGCGGATCGGCACTACCAACCGGCTCTATCACTATCTCTATTGCAATGTTCTTGTGCCGCTGTCCCGCAAGCGATCCCCTTTTCATGAAAGCCAGCTCAATCTCCGGCTGCTGACCCCGCTGGGGGCGAAGCCGCTTTATACTTTGGGGGAGATCGGGGGTTATTATGGGCTGACCCGACTAAAGCCGCTACCGGAATCCATTGCCGCCCTTCTGGCTCCGGATCGGTTCAATCTCATTCTGCATCCCAAGTCCCGGGGCAACGGCCGCGAATGGGGTCTGGATAATTTCAGGCAATTGATCGCCCTGCTGCCGCCGGAGCGGTATAAGCTTTTTCTCACCGGCAATGCTGCCGAAGGCCAGCTCCTTGCGCCATTGATCGGGGAGTTCCCTTTTCTTACGGATCTGACCGGGCGGCTAACTCTTGATGAGCTCCTGTCGTTTATTTCGGCGGCAGACGGGCTCGTGGCTTCGGGTACCGGTCCCCTGCATTTGGCCGCTGCGCTTGGCATCCATGCGCTTGGTATTTTTCCGCCGATAAGGCCCATTCATCCGGGCAGGTGGGCTCCGGTGGGTCCGCGGGCGAAATTTTTCGTGTCGGAAAAAGACTGCGATGTTTGTCGCGGGTCAGCGGATTGCGCGTGTATCCGGGAGGTCCGGGCTCAGGAGCTAAGCGACTACCTCCAATCAGCCGGAAAAGGAAAATAATCTAAATTTGCAGCCTATGACGAATTTCATCCCGGTTTTTCCCCTGGGCATAGTCGTATATCCGGGAGAAACAGTGAATCTGCATATTTTCGAACCTCGATATAAGCAGCTTATCAGCGAATGTTTTGCGGAAGGCAAGCCATTTGGTATCCCCACTGTTATTGACAACCGGCTGAACGAAATGGGGACGCTGGTCAGGATCACAGAGCTGGTCAAGCAATATGAGAATGGGGAGATGGATATCCGAACGCAAGGGCTGCGGGTGTTCCGGATGTTGGAGCTTATCAAGACCGTGCCCGATAAATTATTCAGCGGCGCGATCGTAAATTATCCCGATAACATTGAAGGGCCCGGCAAGCCTGCGCTGATGACAAAAGTGATCAATGCGATGCGGCAGCTCCATCAACTGCTCAATATCACCAAAGAGTTCCACAAACCCGATGAGGAGCTGGCGAGTTATGATATTGCGCATCATGCGGGGCTTTCGCTGGAGCAGGAATATGAGTTGCTGGGTTTGTTGCGGGAAGAGCAGCGGCAGGAATACCTCAAGCGTCATCTCGGGAAGGTATTGCCGGTGATCGCCGAGATGGAGACTTTAAAGGAGAAGGTGAAATTGAACGGCCATTTCAAAAACCTTTCCTCATTCAAATTTGAGGATTAAGCCGGCCATAGGCCAGCTCGACCGATACATCAGACATTATCATGGCTACGACCCTCTGTTTCGATTTTGGAAATACCCGGATGAAATGCGGCATTATAACGGATGGGCAGTTCCGGGAGGAGCA
>DASZJO010000084.1:0-5175 GCA_035948015.1 Puia sp. | reverse complement strand
AAAGAGCATTATACATATGACGGCCTCCGGCCACACATACTATAAAAGCCTGTCGACCCGTTAAACAAGAACTTTGATATTTATGCTGAAAAGAAGAAATTGGCCGCTGGCCCTGTTGGTTTTGATTATCGGCATCGCCGCGCCCTCCCATAGCTCCGCCCTACCAAAGCACCCGCCGCATCACACCCCCACGAAATATGAAAAGATCCTCCGTGACGTAGGGCAAATGATCGCCGAAATTCATTACAGCCCTCGCCCCATCGACGATAGCTTCTCCCGCGAAGTATTCCGGAAATACCTCAACGGCATCGACCCGGAAAAGAAGATTCTGATGCAGTCCGACGTCAACTCCCTTCGCCGGTTCGAAAATACCATCGACGACGAGATCAACGGTAAAGCCCCCGTCCAGTTCGCCCAGACCGTCAATGACATCTATCGGAAACGGCTCCAGGAATCTGAAGCCCTTTATAAAGACATCCTCTCCCGCCCATTCGACTACACGAAAGAGGAATACGTCGAACTAAACGACGACCGCCTGGAATTCCCGAAGACCGACGCCGAACGAAAAGATGGGCTGAGAAAGCGCCTGAAATTCCTCGCGCTCGAAAAATACAGCGACCTGCTCAACCAGGCGAAAGCCGGAAAAGATTCCGTCACCGCCCACGCCACTAAAGAGCAACTCGAAACAATTGCCCGGCAGAAAGCCATGCGCAGCATGGACCTCTACTACGCACGGCTTAAGGTCAAAGCAAACGACAACGACCGCTTCAACGAATTCGTGGAGACCATCGTCCAATGCATGGACCCCCACACGGACTATTTCCCTCCCGTAGAAAAACGTTCCTTTGACGAAGACATGTCCGGCCGCTTCTTCGGTATCGGCGCCTCCCTCAAAGACGACGACGGCACCATCAAGATCGCCTCCCTCCTCACCGGAAGCCCCGCCTGGAAATCAGGCCAGGTCAACGCCGGCGACGCTATCCTCAAAGTAGGCCAGGGCAGCCAGGAACCCGTCGACCTCACCGGTTACACCATCCCCGACGCCGTGAAGATCATTCGCGGCAATAAAGGCACCGAAGTCCGCCTGACCCTCAAAAGGTCGGACGGCACGGTTAAAGTCATTTCCCTTATCCGCGACGAGATCGTCCAGGATGAGAAGTTCGCCCGGAGCGTTATCGTCTCCTCCGATAAAGGTAAGATCGGCTATATCTATCTCCCCGAATTCTATGCCGACTTTGAGAACAATAACGGCAACCGCTGCTATATCGACGTGGCAAAAGAATTGGTAAAGCTGAAGGAAGAAAATGTCGACGGCATCATTCTCGACCTTCGCAATAACCCCGGCGGCTCGCTGGGCGACGTCGTAGAAATGGTGGGTCTCTTCGTCAACCAGGGACCCGTTGTCCAGGTCAAAGGCCGTGAAGGCAGACCAATGGTCCTCGAAGACCACGCCCGCGGCGCCCTCTATACCGGGCCCCTTACCGTGATGGTAAACGAATTCAGCGCCTCGGCCTCCGAGATCTTTGCCGCGGCCATCCAGGACTATAAAAGAGGAATTATCATCGGCAGCACTTCCACGTTCGGTAAAGGCACCGTCCAACGGCCCTACCCCCTCGAAAGAAGTAATATGGGCGTGGACACAAGCCTCGGGACCATCAAGCTGACTATGGAGAAATTCTATCGCATCAGCGGCGGCTCCACCCAGCTGCGCGGCGTTGCTTCCGATATCGTATTGCCCGATGCGTACGAACATTCCAAATACCGCGAAAAGGACCAGCCCGACGCCCTCCCCTATGACGTGATCGCCCGCGCCAGCTATACTCCCTTCCGCACCGCCTACAACATCGGCGCAATCTCCGGCACAAGCAACGACCGGGTGAAGAGTAGTGATGTCTTTAATCAGATCGGAATCGACGCAGATTGGCTGGATAAGGAATCCGATCAACCTTATCCGTTAAACATTGACAAATACCGCCAACGGCAGGCGGAAGTCAAAGACACCGTCTCACATATTGAAAAGCTGAGCAAACTGTCCCATCCCATGAACCTCTCCTTCCTGGCCGTGGACAGCACGAAATACAGCGCAGACAAAGACAAGGGCGATCGCTACCGCGCCTGGCTCAACGCCCTGTCCACCGACATCTACCTCAAGGAAACCGTCGACGTCGTCGGCGACATGATCACCCAAAAAACACTCGTCCGCCGGTAAGACCAACGCCCCTCATCATTCCACCCGGAGGCTCCGGACTGGATTCGCCCTCCCGGCCCTCACCGCCTGGAAGCTGACCGTTATTACCGCAATCCCAACCACCACGAACCCGGCTGCGCCAAAAATCCACGCACTCAACCCGATCCGATAAGGATAATTCTCCAGCCACCGCCTTGCCGCATACCACGCCGCCGGCACCGCTAATACCAACGCAATCCCCACCAAAAAAACAAAATCCGCAGCCAACATCCGCACGACCACCCCCACCGATGCCCCCAATACCTTGCGGATCCCGATCTCCTTCGTCCGCCGCTCGGCCGCCAGCACCGATAGCCCAAACAATCCGATACAGGAAATAAATATCGTCAGGACCGCTCCCGATAAAATGATCTGCTTCCACTTCGCCTCCATCGCATAGGCGGCAAGGTTATCCTCGTCCTTGAAAGTGTACGCATACGGGCTCATCGGGAACAATGTCTTAAATGTCCGTTTAATATAACGCAAAGCCGAAGCCGACGGCCCCGGACGCAACTTGATATACAACAACCCATAGCCATCCCCGCCCCGCATCGTGCACATCTCCGGATCGATCTCCTTGACGAAACTCTCAAAATGATAATCCTTCACCACGCCAATAACCGTAAATTTCGCAGGTCCACCTAAATCCACCTGCTTCCCGATGGGATCCTTCCAACCTGCCTTCCGCACAAAAGCCTCATTGACGATGATCGAACGCGTCGAATCCAACGGGAATTGACCGGAAAAATTCCTCCCCGCGACAATCGGGATCTTTAACATCGGAAGAAATGCTTCGTCGACCGTCACATTCGCAGCCCCGATCGTCGAATCCTCACTGATCTTCGCCACGTTGAACGAGTACCACTTATCCTTCGGCGCCACCCCGGTAATAGCCGGGTCCTTCATCAGCTCATTCCGAAATAGTTGAACCTCCCGCGGCGTCAGATCACTTTTCTGCACCAGCACCAACCCGCTGTCATCATATCCAAGCTTTAGGGTCGTGAGGTAATGGAACTGCGAATAGATCACCACCGTCCCGATGATCAGGAAACTGGCCAACCCGAACTGCGCTATCACTAACCCCTTCTGTAACCAGCTTCGCCCACCGAGTTTTTGCCGGCTATACAAAGCCCGAACCGGGTTAAACCCCGAGATCACCAGCGCAGGATAGAAACCCGCAAGCAAACCCGTCACCACGAACAACCCCACATATGCCGTGATCAACTGCACATCCAACAGATATGAAAAAGACAACTCCTTATTGGAAAGCCGGTTGAATAAAGGAAGGACGATCTGCGCCAGAAGGATCGCGGCCACAAACGCCACCCCGCATAACAGGAACGCCTCCCCGAGAAATTGCCAGATTAACTGCCGCCGTTCGCCCCCCAAAACCTTCCGGACCCCGATCTCCTTGGCCCGCTTCAACGACCGCGCCACCGTCAGATTGACGAAATTGATTGCCGCGATCAGCAGAATAAAGACGGCAATCCCCGAGAGGACATAGGAATAAATTGGATTGCTGGGGTTATAAAGCTCCTCCTGCGTCGCCTGCGTTCCGAGATGCATATCGACAAACGGCTGAAGCCCGAAGATCGTCTGATCTTTGCTCTTCGTCTGCTGCTCCTGCTTCGCGAGCAGATCGGCGGCCTCCTGCCTGTACACCTGCCCCATTCCTGCCTCCACCACCTTCCGGTCCGCATGCGGATTCAGCACCATATAGGTCGTCAAAAAGGCGCTAAACCAGTTGGCTGGATTGGCCTCGACACCCTTGGGTTGAACGAACCTCGTGATGATCTCAAACTTGATCGACGAATTCTGCGGCGCCCGCGTGGCCACCGCCGTCACGACATGCGGCACGAAACCGCTATCTCCCTTTAAATAGATGACCTTCCCAACCGCATCCAATGTCCCGAATTGCCTCAACGCCGCATCCTCCGACAATACAACCCCTTCAGCCGTAGCCAGCGCGGTCTTCGGATCACCACTCAATAAAGGAAAACTGAAAACCGAAAAGAAATTACTATCCGCATAAATAGAAGGGAGCGTCTCCACCCCATCTCTGGTCCGCACATCCTGACCTGATTTCCCAACCCGAACAAACGTTTCGATCCCCGGAACCTTGGCCGTGAATCGCGGCCCTTGCAAAAACCCGGAAATGGCCATATTCGGCCTCCCCTTAAAACGCGGATCTGCCGACCCTTCCGTCACCCGGTAAATATTTTCTACCCCCTTATGGAACCGGTCATAACTCACCTCATCCTTGACATAAAGGACGATCAGCATGACACACGTTAACCCCAAACTCAACCCCGCAATATTGATCACCGAATAAACCCGGCTCCCAACCAAATTCCTCCACGCCGTTAGCAGATAGTGTTTAAACATATAAGCTATTTTTTTGCATACACGCGCACCAAAACAATGCCGAAGCACCCACCCTCTGACAATCAATCCCATCCCAACAACCCCGCCACCCAAACTGCCCGCTTTCGATACAACCCGTGTATCAACAAGACCAACAACCAACTCAAGACTTCCGATAAACCACCGACCGAATAAACCGCTGATAATGGAACCCCGCATACAACACCCTAAACCCCTCGCCCAAAAAAATCTTGTCCATATCCGGCAACCGCTTCGCCTCGACCCCGCAGATCAGCCTCGCCGAAATATACATGGACTGCAACAAGATCGCCTGCCAAAGCTTCCCCCGCTTCTTCGGGTAATAGAAGTCCGATTCCAGCCAGTAACCCCCCTGCTTCAAATACGGCGCCACCTGCCGTACTATCTCCACCGCATGCGCTTCCTTAAAATTGTCGAAGAATAAACCCGTCAGGACACAATCATATTCCATCTCCCCCGCCCATGCCTCTACCCCCGACGTCACAAACACTACCCGATTCTGCCCCCAATTCCTCGCCTTCGCCAACTCCATCATCCGCGCACTG
>DASZJO010000083.1:0-11548 GCA_035948015.1 Puia sp. | reverse complement strand
CCTTTCCGCCGGATTGGCGGCGCTGGGGAATAACCCCCAGGTTCATGACCTGATCACTCAAGCCGTCCGCGAATTCTTTGGCAACTATGATATCGATCTGGAGACTACCAGCTTTTCCGAGCTGCATGTCGATGTTAATATTGTCGATGGACTTGAATTGGATACGGAGGAGTTTAAAAAATGGCGGTCCGAATTTGCTAATGCGCAATTCATCCTTGAAGAAGGCAAGTATATCTGCGGCACGGAAGTGGAAAAGATGAGCAAACGGCTCTATAATACCGTCAACCCAAATGACCTTGTAAGAAAGTATGGCGCCGATACTTACAGGATGTATGAGATGTTCCTCGGCCCGGTTGAACAAAGCAAACCCTGGGACACCAAAGGTATCGAGGGGGTATTCCGCTTTTTGAGAAAGTTATGGAGGCTCTTTTATGACGACGCGAAAGGCAAGGTCTGGACCACAGAGAAGGCAACGGAGGCGGAGTGGAAATGTATTTACCGGACGATCAGGAAGACAGAAGATGCCACTGAACGATTCTCTTTCAATACCGGCGTCAGCGCGCTGATGATCGGCGTCAACGAGCTCATTGAACTCAAGTGTCATAAGAAAGAGGCCCTGGAAAAATTAGTCGTCATATTGGCCCCTTATGCCCCTCATCTGGCGGAAGAGCTTTGGCACCAGCTGGGCAACGCAGGTTCGGTGCTGGATGCTGCCTATCCCGCGGTCGACGAAAGTTACCTCTTGGAATCGGCCAAGAATTATCCGGTGGCGATCAACGGGAGAACGAGGACCGAGCTCAATATCGCGCTGGATGCCACCCAGGAGCAGGTGGAAAAGATCGTGCTGGCCGACGAGACGGTCCGAAAATGGCTTGATGGGAATCCGCCGAAGAAAATCGTCTACGTCAAGAACCGGATGATCAACGTCGTTGTATAGATATCGTATGGCAGCATCGCTCCTGTCGGCCGTTCTGAACAGGCATCCGCTTCATGCCGTGGTCCCCTTCGATCCGGTAAAGGATCGGCTTTTTCCATTCGATTTCACTGAAAGCAATACTGATCTTTCCGAAGCCGATGTAGCGGATACCGAGCGATTCGCGGCCTATATCAACCGGATGCTTCGGGAGAGCGGCTCCCGCTATGGTTTCGGTGGCTATGCCGAGCATCGTACGCTGTATGCCCGCAGCAGGCATTTTGATCCGGCATTGTCCGGCGGCGGCGGCGAAGGTTCCGGAGAGCCCCGCCGGCTGCATCTTGGGATCGATATTTGGGGGCCGGCCGGGACCAAAGTGATGGCTCCCCTCGATGGCATCGTCCATAGTTACGCCTTCAATAACAATGATAGCGATTATGGCGCCACGCTGATCCTCACGCACCAGCTGGAGGGTATCGCGTTTCATACCTTATATGGTCATCTCAGCCTCAATTCCCTGAAGAACCTTTACGAGGGGAGGAATATTTTCGGGGGTGAAGTGATCGCCGAATTCGGGATGCGATTCGAGAACGGCAACTGGCCGCCCCATCTGCATTTTCAGTTGATTTCCGACATGCAGGGATGGAAAGGAGATTACCCCGGCGTGTGCAAATATTCGGAACGACAAGTCTTTCTGGACAACTGCCCCGACCCGGATGCGATCCTCCGGCTGCGCCGGTATGTGAAGTGATCAGACAGACTTTAGTGCCAATTTTGATGGTATGAAAATTGCCTATCTTTAGAACACTCATGACAAAGTATGATGCCATTATCGTCGGCTCAGGACAAGCCGCCACGCCGCTTGCAAGGAAGCTCGCTGCCAACGGCTGGAAAACCGCGGTGATCGAACGGCAATGGGTAGGTGGAACCTGCGTAAATGTCGGCTGCACTCCCACCAAAACCATGATCGCTTCCGGCCGGGTAGCCTACCTGGTAAAACGAAGCGCCGATTTCGGCATCAAAACCACGGGATTTGGGGTAGATGTCGAGACCTTCCTCCGCCGGAAGAATTCTGTTGTACTGGCTGCCCGCGAAGCCAACACTAAGGGTCTGCTCAACACCCCCAATCTTGATCTCATCTTTGGCATTGCCGCTTTTACTGGTGCGAAAGAAATAACGGTGACAAAAGAGGACGGATCACCGGAGACCATGACGGCAGGTCACATCTTCCTGAATACAGGCGCTCATCCTTTTATCCCGCCCATCCCGGGGCTCGCCGCCATCCCTTATCTGACCAGTACAAGCATACTCGATTTGCACGAATTGCCTTCTCATTTAGCCATTATCGGGGGCGGCTATGTGGCGCTGGAATTCGGCCAGCTTTACCGACGGCTGGGCAGCCAGGTGACCATCATTGAAAACGGTGACCGGTTTCTGCCTAAGGAAGATGACGATATTGCGGCGGAGCTCCGCCGCATCCTGGAGGAGGATGGGATCCGAATCCTTACCGGAACCAGTGTACTGGCGGTGACGCGGGGCGACAGCATCCGGCTTGAATTGAAAAGGCAGATGCCGGAGGGCCGTCAGCAGGACCCGGCTATCGAAGTCAGCCATGTTCTGGTAGCCTCAGGACGGCGACCCGATACCGCCGGTCTTAACACGTCTGCAGCCGGGATCAGGCTCGATGGACATGGTTATATTTCCGTCAACGGGCGTCTCGAGACCAGTGTGCCCGGGATCTTCGCGCTGGGCGACGTAAAGGGCGGTCCGCAGTTCACCCATGTCTCCTGGAATGATCACCTTATCGTATATAAGAACCTGATAGAGAAAGCGAACTTAAGCATCGAAGACCGGGTTCCCGTATATTGCCTTTTCACGGACCCGGAACTGGGAAGGGTTGGGCTCACTGAAAATGAAGCGAGAGCGAAAGGCTTGAATATCAAAGTAGCGACCATGCCCGCCGGCTATGTCGCGCGAGCCGGGGAAAATGGCGAGACCCGCGGCCTGCTAAAGGTGATCGTAAATGCGGATGACCGCCGGATCCTGGGTGCCGCCATGCTGATATCCGGCGGCGGGGAACTGATGAGCATTGTGCAGATGGCCATGACCGGCGGAGTGACTTATGATAAGGTCAGGGACGGGATGTACGCCCATCCCACCTTTGCCGAGTCGCTGAACAATCTTTTCGCCAAATTGTAAAGCTCTGGCCGGCGGCTGACCAGCCAGCATTCCTGAGAATGATCGATGTAAAAAATATCACCAAAACTTTTGGCATACACAAGGCTGTCGATAATATCTCCTTTTCGGTAGCGGAAGGTTCGAATGCGGTCTTTTTGGGAACAAGCGGCTGCGGCAAGACCACCCTTCTCAAAATGATCAACCGGCTCCTTGAGCCCGATTCAGGCGAGATCCTGATCGGTGGTCGCCGGATCAGGGAACAGCATCCCGAACAGCTCCGAAGGGGGATCGGATATGTCTTTCAAAATAATGGACTTTTCCCGCATTATACTATCGAAGAGAATATCGGCATCGTCCCCAGGCTGCTTGGCTGGGAGGCGCCGAGAATCGCCGCAAGAGCAGTTCAGTTGATGGAAAAATTGCGCTTGCCGCCCGGTCAGTACCGCGCCGCCTATCCGCACGAGCTCAGCGGGGGGCAGCAGCAGCGCGTAGGCATCGCCAGAGCTCTGGCCGCCTATCCGCCGGTATTGCTGATGGATGAGCCATTCGGCGCGCTGGACCCGATCACCCGGGCAAGTGTCAGAAAAGACTTTTCAGAATTGGACGAATTGCGATCTACGACCATCGTTCTCGTCACGCACGATGTGCAGGAGGCCTTCGCGCTCGCCGATCGCATCTTCCTGATGGACAAGGGAGTTATCATGCAACAGGGAACCCCGGATCAATTGCTCTTCGAGCCTGCCGGCTCATATGCCCGCGATTTTTTCGAAGAGCAGCGGTTTCAACTGGAGGCTGCAAGGATCGGCGTCACAGACTATCCTGCCCTTATCCGGGCATTTGATCATTTCAGGAAAACACAGCATTGATGGATCTCAGGAAAACACAGCATTGATGGATCAATCCGAAAGCCTCTGGCAATTCATGCAGCAGCAGTCCGGCAAATTAGTGCAACAGACGGTTCAGCATATCGGGCTGACCTTTATTTCGCTGCTGATCGCCGTCCTCATCGGGTTGCCTCTCGGCATCTACATCACGCGTCGCCGCCGCGCAGCCGGTGTCGTGCTCGGGATAGCGGGTGTCCTGCAAACCATTCCCAGTATCGCTCTATTGGGCTTTATGATCCCTTTGCTCGGTATCGGTCCGCTGCCGGCGATCACGGCGCTTTTTTTGTATGCGTTGTTGCCGGTTATCCGAAATACATATACCGGTATCGACGGTGTTGATCCCGGTGTCAGGGAAGCAGCGGTCGCGATGGGCATGACAGCCACCCAGCGGTTGTTCCGGGTTGACCTGGTCCTGGCGTTCCCGGTTATCATGGCCGGTATCCGGACGGCGACGGTGATCAACGTAGGTGTCGGTACGCTGGCCGCCTATATCGCAGCCGGCGGTCTCGGCGAATTCATCTTTGGTGGCATTGCCCTCAACAATACAAATATGATACTCGCCGGCGCCATTCCAGCCGCTTTGCTGGCGATCGGGCTGGACTTCCTGCTTTCCCTGCTGCAGCACACAGGCGCAAAACGCAGAATGGCTGCCATCCGGGCAATGCCGCTGGTCATCCTGGTACTATCTTCCTTCTATGTGCTGCCGCTGGGCAACAACAGCCGCCTGCTCGCCGGTTTTACGCCTGAATTCATGGGCAGAAAGGATGGAGACATTGGATTGCGATCGGTATATAAGCTGAAGATCCGCACCGTCGTCATCAGCGATGCCGTCATGTACAAAGCGATCTACGACGGCAAGCTCGACGTCATCAGTGGCTATAGCACCGACGGCAGGCTAAAGGCATATGACCTAACGGTCCTCGATGATGACCTGAAGATCTTTCCGCCGTATTATGCCGCGCCCGTGGTTCGCCGGAAAATCCTGCAGCAATATCCTGAACTGGAGCCGGCCCTTAATAAGCTCGCGGGCCAGATCAATGACTCCGTCATGACCGCGCTAAACTATCAGGTTGAATATCTTCATCAGCCGCCCGGGAAATGCGCCCACGCCTTCCTTGTTTCGCATGGCCTCTACCGGGATTCCCGCAACGGCAATAAAGGCATTATCCGATTGGGTTCCAAGATCTTTCCTGAACAGTATATCCTGACGGAAATGTATGCCGAACTTATCCGGGGTTATACCGATCTGCAGGTGGACAGCAAGACAGGGCTTGGCGGAACAAAGATCTGCTTCGAGGCGCTTGTCAACGGCCAGATCGACCTCTATCCCGAATACACCGGCACTGCGCTGCTGGCGATCCTCCGGCCGCCACAGGGTGTCGCGGAACGGCTTGCCGCCAACCGGGACAGCGTCTACGACTATGTTCAACAACGGTTCGAAGCCCAATATGATCTTGAATGGTTGAGCCCCATAGGTTTTAATAATGCTTACGCCCTGATGATGCGCCGATCGCAGGCACGCGAATTGGGGATACGCACGATATCCGATCTGGCTGAATATCTTAAAAAAGACAAATTATGAACCTGCTGGAAGAATATAAGGCGGTCAGGGCCGCCAGCGAAGCCATCTGCCGACCGTTGCAGAAAGAAGACTATGTCGTTCAGCCTATCGTGGACGTTAGTCCGCCAAAATGGCACCTGGGCCATATCACGTGGTTCTGGGAGGCCTTTGTGCTGATACCGCACCGGCCGGATTACCGGCCCTGCAATCCGGACTATAATTATGTCTTTAACAGCTATTATGAAACGATCGGCGCCCGCGTCGTCCGCACCGACCGCGGGAACCTGAGCCGCCCTTCCGTGGATGAAGTTTACGCCTATCGTAGATATGTAGACGAAAAAATGGCGTCTTTTATCGGCGCCGGAGTCGACCGCAACCTGGAGCAACTGATCATCCTGGGGCTCAACCATGAGCAGCAGCACCAGGAGCTCCTGTATACCGATATCAAATACATCCTCGGTCATAATCCGCTTTTCCCTGCCTGGTCGGACCGCGATATCGATGAAGGGCCAGCACCCGTTCAGCCCGGCGCCATGTCCCAACCCGACCCGGTTTCCCCGGCCTCCTCCGGATTTCTGTCCGTACCCGCCGGCATCTATGAGATCGGATACCAGGGCGACGGATTTTGTTTTGATAATGAACTTGCCCGGCATAAGGTTTGGATCGATGAATTCAGCATCTCCGCGAACCCTGTCACTAACGGAGAATACCTTGAATTCATAGCTGCCGGCGGGTACAAAAATTTTAGCTACTGGCATGCCGAAGGCTGGGACTGGGTCAGGAATCACGGGACGGGCGCACCGCTTTACTGGCATTTTATCGATGGCCGGTGGCTTCATTATACGATGGCCGGTCTTCGTCCGCTCGATCCGGAACAACCGGTCTGTCATGTCAACTATTATGAGGCCGCCGCTTTTGCCGCCTGGAAGGGATATCGCCTGCCCACTGAGTGGGAATGGGAGGCCGCATCGGGGCGTTTCGAATGGGGAAAAAGGTGGGAGTGGACGGAGAGTGCCTATCTGCCTTATCCCGGCTTTGAAAAAGCCGAAGGGGCTATCGGAGAATATAACGGAAAGTTTATGGTGAGCCAGATGGTGCTGAGAGGCGCTTCGGTGGCTACTCCTGCGGGGCACAGCCGGCCGACTTACCGGAACTTTTTCCATCCGCCGCTGAGATGGCAATTCACTGGCATACGCCTTGCTGGCTAATCTGTCCACCGCCAAACTGAATGAACCTTATTTCCCGTAAATTGTTAAAACTAGACCTATGCTTTCAGCAACTCCCGTCAAACTGAACGGCCGAAAGGCTTCCACCTTTTATCATGAGGTCATTACCGGCCTTCGGGCGGAAAATAAATATCTCTCGTCAAAATATTTCTATGACGAGACGGGAGACAAGCTCTTCCAGCAGATCATGGCTTGCCCGGAATACTATCCCACCCGTTGCGAGATGGAGATCCTTCAGCATCAGTCGACCGATATGGTGCGGCTGTTCCGCGATTCCCGGTCCTTCGAGCTGATCGAGCTCGGCCCTGGCGATGCCACAAAGTCCTTGCATTTGCTAAAGGAGCTGCAAAAAGAGAAAGTTCCATTCACGTATTACCCGATAGATATCTCTTCCAATGTGATCCGCGGGCTGGAGGAGCGGCTTCCCGTCAGCCTTCCCGGGATCAGGCTGCATGGCCTCAATGGCGAGTATATGGATAAGATGGAGCAGGTGAGCACCTTTTCAGCGGGCCGGAAGATCGTGCTCTTTATGGGCGCCAATATCGGCAATATGACCATGCCGCAAGCGACATTCTTTTGCCGTCAGTTGCATGACCGGATGCAGCCAGGTGACTTGTTGCTGATCGGTTTCGACCTGAAAAAAGATCCCAAGACCATCCTCGACGCGTATAACGATCACCAGGGGATCACCCGCGCTTTTAACCTGAACCTGTTGTATCGGATCAACCGCGAGCTGGGGGCAGACTTCAATCCCGACCAATTCGGGCACTATCCGGTCTACGACCCTGGCAGCGGGACTTGCAAAAGCTATCTGATAAGCCTGATCGCGCAAGAAGTCCATATCGGCGACAACACGATAACCTTTCGGGAGAGCGAGCCGCTTTACATGGAGATCTCTCAGAAATATACGCTGGCGGAGACAGCCCAGATGGCTTCTCAATCAGGGTTCAAGCCGGTCCATACTTTCCTGGATTCCAGGAAATGGTTTGCGGATGTTCTCTGGCAGCGTCAACCCTGAAGTTAGCGTCCGCCCTGAATTTATCGTCAACCCTGAAGTTTTGATGTATCGCTTGCCAGCGCCGCCAGCTCCCGCTGGATCGACACCGTCTTGTCTGCATTGTACCACCGCTGCAGTTCTTCCTTGATCACGTCAAAGGGCAGGCCTTCGGACCGCATGCCATAGAACGACTCCTGCAGCGCTATCGGGCGCGGGCCCCACGTGAACAGCTCTGCCCCGGTTGCCGGGTCTAAGGCGATCAGCTTCGGGATGCTGCGACTGATCCCATTGGTCAGGTACCGGTCAATAAGCTCCGGGTTATCATCCCGCAAGAGGATACGCATCCGGATATTCGGATTCAGATCTGCCAGGGCTTTAATGACCGGCAGGCTTTGGGAGGCATCCCCGCACCATCCTTCCGTGAGTACAAGCCAGGTTTGTGGCCGGGTGACGGCAAGCATCCCCTCCTTAACCTCCGGGAGGATCTGTATCGTCTTCTCCACGCGATGCATCCGTTGAACGTTGAGCTGTGAATAGTGAGTCATCGCTTCCGATTGCTGGGGTCCGGTTGCTTTTCCTTCCGCGAGCAGGTCGTCTATCAGCTGCTTATAGGCTTCGTAGGTAATGGACTTTTGCAGGTAGACTGGTTCTACTTTTCTTTCAGTTCCGGGCTTATCCATATACATTTCTTTTCGACCGGAAAGGTCGTTATTTCAGTCGGTATTTCCAGTCCGCTGCCGGACAGTTTGGCGGCAATACGATATATTTGCTCATGCCCAATCTCAATCTCAATAGCGATAAGAATGATTTGACTCCTTTGGACAAAGAGTTTGAGAATAACATCCGGCCGGCCGTCATTGCGGAATTTGCCGGTCAGCCGCAATTGATCGAGAACCTGCTGGTCTTTATCCGGGCGGCAAAGATGCGGGGTGAGGCCCTCGATCATGTCCTTTTTCATGGCCCTCCGGGCCTGGGAAAGACCACCTTGTCGAGGATAGTTGCCAATGAGCTGGGGGTCAATATCAAAGAAACGTCAGGGCCGGTTATCGAGAAGCCTGGCGACCTGGCCGGGCTGTTGACCAACCTCGAACCAAATGATGTCCTGTTCATCGATGAGATCCATCGGCTGAGTACGGTGGTGGAAGAGTACCTCTATTCGGCCATGGAAGATTACCGGATCGATATCATGATCGACAGCGGTCCCAGCGCCCGTAGCATTCAGCTGACCATCCATCCATTCACTTTAATCGGCGCCACGACGCGCAGCGGATTGCTGACCGCTCCGCTATTGTCTCGTTTCGGGATCAAATCGAGGTTGGAATACTATAATGCGGAGACCCTGGAGCACATCATTCTTCGCTCGGCCGGGATCCTGCAAACCAGGATCACTTCGGATGCCTGCGCCGAGATTGCCCGCCGGAGCCGGGGTACTCCCCGTATCGCTAACGGGCTACTACGCAGGGTCCGGGATTTCGCTCAGGTACTGAGCAATGGGGTGATCGATCTGGGGATCACTCAACATGCGTTGCGGGCGCTAAATGTAGATGAACATGGCCTCGATGAAATGGATAACCGCATCTTGTCTACGATCATTGAAAAATTCAAGGGCGGTCCCGTTGGGATTACGACGATCGCTACTGCGGTGGGAGAAGAGACCGGCACGCTGGAAGAAGTCTATGAACCGTTCCTCATCCAGGAGGGATTCCTAATGCGCACGCCGCGCGGCCGCGAGGTGACCCCCAAAGCATTCGAACATCTTGGTAAAAAGAGACCTGGCAGAGAAGGCGAACAATTGTTGTTCTAACTCCCGGCCCGGCCTCAGAATGCAGTAAACGCCGGAGGCGTTTGGCCCGAAGGGCAGACATTAGATCTATGCGTTAATCGGTACAACCAGTCGGAACCCGTTACCGTGTATATTCACGATCTCGATGTGATCGTCATCCTTCAGATATTTGCGCAGTTTCGCAATATATACATCCATGCTGCGGCCGTTGAAGTAAGTATCGCTGCCCCAGATCTTCTTTAGCGCCTGCTCCCGCGGCAGGAGGTCATTCATGTGTTCGGCCAGCATTTTCAAGAGTTCGTTCTCCTTAGGCGAAAGGGTCTGCATCTGGCCCTTGTGGCTCAGCTCCCGCAATTTAGGATTGAAATGATAAGAACCCAGGTCGAATTCCTTATTGTCCGACTCTTTGTTCATATCGTCATTGCGCTTCAGGATCGCCTTGATCTTGAGCAGCAGGACTTCGCTGTCGAACGGCTTCGTGATATAGTCGTCTGCGCCCAATTTATAGCCCTGGATAATATCTTCTTTCATGGTCTTGGCGCTTAGAAAGAACAAGGGGATATCGGGATCTACGTCCCGGATCTCTTCCGCCAGCGTGAAGCCGTCCATATGGGGCATCATGATATCAAGGAGGCAGAGGTCGAACCGCTCCCTTTGAAAGGCCGCAAGGCCCAGCCGGCCATCCCGTTCAAGGGTCACATCAAAATCGCTTAATTCCAGGTAATTCTTCAACACCATCCCCAGGTTGGGGTCATCTTCGCACAACAAAATTTTCGGTTTCTTTCCTTCCATAGTTGATGATTTTGTAATGACTGGCCGTTAGGCCGGAGACCGTCCATACGTCGGGCCGGAAACCGACCCGCTCCGAACCGAAATTAAACCATTGGCTTTCAAAATCGACTAATATTTTGTTAAACCACCCTAAATTTGCCGGTATGCACCTGACTTCAGACATTAAATTTAAGAAACTGGTGGTAATTGGCGATCGGGTGTTGATAAGACCGTCCCGGCCCAATGAGCGGACCGATTCGGGGCTTTATCTTCCGCCGGGGGTCCAGGAGAAGGAAAAAGTCCAGCAGGGTTATGTCATCAAAACGGGGCCGGGGTATGCGATCCCTACGCCCGTTGAGGATGAACCGTGGAAGCACCAGGATGAGCAGGTCAAATACATTCCCCTGCAGGTCCGGGAAGGCGATATTGCCATTTTCCTGCTGAGCGGGGCGACGGAGGTACTATATGAAGGTGAGAAGTATTTTATAGTCCCGCAAAGCGCTATCCTCATGCTGGAGCGGGAGGAAGAGATATGACCTCCGGAGGCCAGGGCAAAGACATGAGCGAGCGATTCCTGCCCGATTCCCCTTATCTTTGTCGGCTATTGTAGTATCAAGCAAATCGAATGGACGCAAATTTCAATCCAGACAGACAGCACACCTTAGCCTCTGTGACCGGCATTTCCGGGACCGGACTGCATACCGGGATCAAGGTCGATATGACGTTGAAGCCGGCCAATCCGGGATTCGGTTTTCAGTTCCAACGGGTGGACCTGCCGGGTCAGCCGGTCATCAAGGCGGATTGTGATCTGGTGACTGATACGTCCCGGGGAACGACGCTCGAAGACAATGGCGCCAAGATCAGCACCGTCGAGCATATCCTGGCAGCGCTGGTTGGAATGGGTGTCGACAATTGTCTGGTCGAGATCAACGGCCCCGAGATCCCTATCATCGACGGCAGCTCACAGCCGTTCGTAGAGATCATTGAGGAAGCGGGAGTGCTGGAACAGGATGCCACCAAGGCCTGGTATAGCATCGACGCCAATATTACGCACCATGATGAAAAGAAGAGGGTAGAGATGGTCGTCATGCCTTCCATGGAATACAAGGTGACGACGCTGATCGACTTCAATAGTCCCGTTCTTGGAACTCAGCATGCAGGCCTGAAGTCGATGCGTGATTTCAAGGCGGAGATCTCGCCCTGCCGCACATTTTGTTTTCTACACGAACTGGAAA
>DASZJO010000082.1:0-10015 GCA_035948015.1 Puia sp. | reverse complement strand
CCTCGGCAGCAACCGCAGCCACATCACTATCCTGGTCAATACCCCCGGCTCCCCCTTCCTGCCCGACAACCAACTTGCCTTCCTGACAAAGATCCTCGAAGCCTGCCGACTGACCCTCGCCGACGTCGCCATCGTCAACAACGCCTCTACCGAAACCAACATTACTACGGTCAAAGAGCAGCTCGCCCCGAAGACTGTCCTCCTGTTCGGTCCCGAACCGTCAGCCCTCCGGCTGCCGATCAATTTTCCGCCGTTCAAACCCCTCGCATACGACGGCTGCACCTACCTCTCCTCACCCGGCCTCGACCAACTCGTGAGCAACACCGAAGAAAGCAAACTGCTGAAAAGCAAACTCTGGATCTGCCTCCAGACAATTTTCGATGTATGACGCCCGACAACATGCGTATGACCCCCGTCCTCATCTTCGCGACCAACAACGCCCATAAGATCGAAGAGATCCAGGCCGCCATTGGTCAGAACCTGCGCGTCATAACCCTTCGCGAAGCCGGGATCGACATCGATATCCCCGAACCCCACGACACCCTTGAAGCAAACGCAGAGGAAAAATCCGCCACCATTTATCGCCTCACGGGAAACAACTGCTTCGGCGAGGACACCGGGCTGGAAGTGGCGGCGCTCGGCGGCGAACCCGGCGTCCGCAGCGCCCGCTATGCGGGCGACATCAAGTCCGACAACGACAACGTCGCCCTCCTCCTCCACCGCCTCCGCGACCACGCCGACCGCCGGGCACGCTTCCGTACCGTCATCTCCCTCATCTGGAACGGCGGTCGACACCTTTTCGAAGGGACCTGTGAAGGTCATGTCCTCACAACACCCGCGGGCAGGAACGGCTTCGGCTATGACCCCGTCTTCGTCCCCGACGGGGAAACCCGCAGCTTCGCGCAAATGTCGCTGGAAGAGAAAAATCGCTACAGCCATCGCCGTAAGGCCGCCGACCAACTGGTCGCCTTCCTGAGGCAATCCAAATAACCATTGCTTATGCCAAAGACAAGACTGCAACTTCCCGAACACTTTTCCTTCACCACACAGCTACCGGTTCGGGTGACCGACCTGAACTACGGCGGACATGTCGGTAACGATTCCATCCTCTCCCTCATCCATGAGATCCGTGTCCAGTTTCTTGTCCATCATGGCTATGGGGAATTCAACCTGGCCGGCGTCGGCCTTATCATGACAGACGTGGCGATCGAGTTCAGGACCGAGCTCTTCTACGGGGACATCCTCTGGGCTTCCGTAGCCGCCGCCGAATTCTCCCGCGTGGGATTCGAATTGTACTACAAGCTGGAAAAAAAGTCGGGCGATTCAATGGTCTCCGTCGCCTTTGCCCGGACCGGGATGATCTGTTACGACTACAAAGCAAAAAAGATCGTCTCCGTTCCAAAGGAAGTCTGCACAAAACTGCTGGCCTGACCTCGCCTCTATTCATTCCATATCCGCCAGCTCTCCTCCGCCTGCAGGATCAGCATCTCATGCCCGTTCTCCACCGCGGCACTCCGCTCCGCGCCGCGTTGCAAAAACAGTGTGCGCTCCGGATTGTAGACAAGATCATATAAATAATGCCTTGGCGTCAAGGCCTCATACGGTAGCGGCGGACATTCCCCAACGTTAGGATACATCCCCACCGGCGTCGTATTAATAATGAGCAACGCCTCCGCAATAATCCCGCCATCCACCCCATCATATCCCAGATCACCCGTGTCAGGCCTGGGCCGTCGCGACACCAGCCGGTATCCGATCCCCAGCTTCCGAAGCACATACTCGACCGCTTTGGACGCCCCACCCGTACCCAACACCAGCGCCTGACGATGATACGGCTTAAGCTTCCCGGCCAGCGACCGCTCGAAACCCACCACATCGGTGTTATGCCCGATCAATTGCCCCTTCAGGATCCGAACGCAGTTGCACGCCCCTATGGATTCGACCACCGGACTGAGCTCGGCGAGAAAAGGAATAATCTGCTGCTTGTAAGGAATAGTAACATTAAGCCCGCAAAGCTGCGTATCGGCCAGGACCGCCGGCAGCTCATCGATGGAACTCAAAGAAAAATTTGAATAGGCACAGTCCTTTATCCCTTCCCGCTCAAACTTCTCCGTAAAGTATTTTTGGGAAAAAGAATGCGACAGCGGATACCCTATCAACCCATATCGTCTCATAACTGCTTTTCCAGGAACAAATGGAAGGTGTCGCCGCGCAAACCCACCCGCATCGCTTCCATCGCGATCACCTCCGTCGGAGCAATATTTCCCAGGTTGACATTACAACCGATCAGCTCGATAAAATAGAGCTGCTGCGCTTTTTGCGGAGCTTCCCAAAGTATCTTCTCCGCCGGGATCTGAGTCAGGATCTCCTGTACCAGCCCTTCCCTGACCTCGCCGCTGCCCCGGTAGATCCCGACATTACCTGCTTCCCGCGCCTCCGCGATCACATAGGACGCGCCCGCACTCAGCTCGGCCGACATTAGCTCGATCCATTTGTACGGCGGGATGATATGCGCGGCATCCTTACTGCCCACTTCACTCAGCACCACCCCGTGCCGGGTCAGCTTTTCGATATACCCGCATTTCTCGGCATGCGGTATCGTAATGGAACCGTCGCTGACTTCAATGTGCCTGATACCATAATCCCGGAGAATGGCGATATAATCTTCGAATTGATTGCGGATCAGGAACGCTTCGAATAATGTACCGCCAAAATAGACCGGCAGTCCGTACGATTGATACACCTCTATCTTCTCACGCAGGTTGGGGGTGACAAAAGAAGTACCAAAACCTAATTTGACAATATCCACATGCGGGTGCGCCACACTTAAGAAATTCTTCGCCTCCTCAATGCTCAACCCCTTATCCATTACCATTGTAATTCCATGCTGACGGGGCTTCGAAAGCCTGTCAGGCATTTGCGACAGTTTGAAGTTCATCCTAATTGAATTGGGCCATTAAACAAAACAATATATCCGGCGCAAATGTAGGAAAAACTAGATGGACTTGTTCTTTTTATACCGGGCGACAATGTCGACTACCGGTTGATATTGCAGAATAGCAGGATTGAGCTCCAACAGCTTCTTTAGCAGCCGCGGCGCCTTGGCCATCGCATTCTCCAGATGGATCAACCCTTCCCTCGTCCGGCCGAGCGCAAATTGGATCGCCGCAAGATAATAGTGGAAGATCGGCTTGCCGCCCGTGATCCGTATCGCCGCTTCTACCTGCTCGTACGCCTCATCGAAGAACTCACCATTGTAAAGACACCTGATCAGGGCCTCCCAGCTGGAAATATTCCTGGGACGGATGCGGACCACATTCGAAAAATATTGGATCGCCTCCTTGAACTCGCCCTGCTGCATCTTGCATTCGCCCATGGCCAGGTTGTATTCTGGCTGCATGGAATGGATACGCATCGCCGTCTCCAGCTGCCTGACCGCCTGATTCCACTGCCCCTCGTTAATATAAGTGCAGGCGAGCTTATAATACAGCTTGCTGTCCTCGGGACTCAAATGCGAAGCCTTGCGGTAATAAAACCTTGCTTGCGCATAGTTATCCTGCTTGTCATAACAGTGCCCGATAGCTTCATATATCACATCCTCCGGCCGGGACAGCTCCAGCACTTTTTCCAGCGACTCGATCGCTTCCTTGTACTTACGCAACCGGATATACGCATCCCCCATGTTTCGGTACGCGTAATCAAATTTTTCATCGATGGCCAGCGCATATTTGTACGCGTCCACCGCCTTCTCATATAGCTTCAGCCCCTGTAACGCGGCCGCCAGGTTGAACCATGCCAGCTCGCAATATGGCTTCTCATCGATGATCTGTCGGTGTAAAGTGATACTCTCCTCGTTCCTCCCGGTGAAGTCCGTCCAGAAACATATCTTATACAACGCCTCTTCATTGTCCGGCTCCTGCTCAAGGATCAGCTTCAGACAATCGAAGATCTTATCGAATTCCTCATAATCATCATAGACATCCGCCAGTTCGAACAACAGTTCCAGCCGCTCTTCCCCTTCAAAATGCAGCAACGCGCTTTCCAGCAGGGCCGCGGCTTTCTGCGGCTGATCCAATGCCAGATAGGCGTCCGTTTTGAGTATGTAAAGATTGATATCGGAGCTGTCCAGCAACTCGACCTGCTCCAGGATGGTTAACGCTTCATGATACCGCCGGGTCGCGATCATCAGGTCCGCTTTCTTCACCATCAGCGCGGATGAATACGGATACTGCTCTATTCCTAACTCCACCGCCTCAACGGCCTGCGTGAGATCCTCCGTGTCATCAAAATAATCTATGATCCGTTCAAAAGCCTCTTCCTCTAAAAAAGTATGCCGTTTGCCGCTCCTCAGATCCAGGTACTGCTTCAACAATTCTTTTAATTCTTCCCGGTCCTGATGGTATGGATTTTCTTGCATGTGTTAAAGGTTATCGTAAGTTACACTATTTCTGCAAATCACGATCACCCGCTCCGGATTTCGGACCCCCAAGCGATCAATTTGCACTCCACCCGCAACAATTTTTCTGCTCCAATTTACCCGCCTGCCCCCCAACGCCAAAATTTTCCCCGCCTCAGCAACCTATGGCTTACATTTTGCGTACTCACCTATAAGAAAAGCCTAATTAACGATCCTTAAAAAATGTATAAAATGTAACATTTTAGGTATCAAATAGTTAAGGCTTTATTAAAATTAGTGACGAGCGGTTAAAAAATACCCAAATTATTTCACTACCTTTGCTATAGAATGTTAAATGTGAATACCATAGAACTGCGGAAATTGATACGGATGCTCCTGATCAGCGCCTCCTTGGTGGCTGTCGTAGGTCTGGCTGTCGCCAGCAAGGGCGGCGGCGGCGATAAACAAAAGGCGAACACTGCTCTCAAAACGAATTTCGTCCCGATCCGGACCACGAATGGATTCACCCTTAAAGCAGGACCTACCTTCACCGGAAGTACTATCCTTAGCACTCAAACTACCCGCGAATACATCTCCTTTAATTCGCTGATCACCTATCAGCACGGCAACATGACCTATATCATGCCTCACACCTATAAGATTAATAGCAGCGTGTTTATGCGGAACAACACCGGCAGCAACCTCAGCCTGCTCGACCTCCGGATCAATATGCACTAACACCTTCCAATCATCAAGCTACCCGTTCTCTCCGCCCGGCCGCCGCTCAATTTGCAGCCGCTCAATTCAAATTCATCTTCTTGCTTTCCTCATAGTTCATTTCCCTGTACCCGGAACTGGGCACATCGAACTTTGATACCGGGACGGGGTTCAGATTGATCCTCGCGATGCGGTACCGGATGCGGATGTTTGCATTCGTCAATTCATATTCCAGCGGCAATCCGTCCAAATTGCGGAAGGCCGGGTCATATTGCCTGTTCTCCGGGACGATGTCCCGCGTATAATATACCGTGATCACCGCCCCAAACCTCGTCTGCCCAACCGCCTTGATACATTTATACCCCGCAATCTCCCTGGTCTCGTTCGTATTCCGATATACAATGCCATCATACATCCGGTTCCGCTCCGCCCAATTGTCCGGGTTCATCCGGATCAGCAACTTCTGGCCGTTCACCTCCCTTAGGATCACCCCAAATCCCGTATTGACGTCAAACAAGGTGGTGGAAGAGAAATATGAGCTCGTCATCTCCGAACGGCTTTTGTTCCCCTTGATATATACCGTGTGAATGGCATTTTGCACGCTGTCCTTACCCGCCGCTGCGCCGCCACCGGCCCCGGCCCTCACACTATCTCCCACCGCCCGGGCTGAATAATCATAAACCAGCGTAAGCTCGGAGACGCTCTTTTGCGCTCTGACAGTCCCCAGCGTCAACAGGCCGCAACACAGCAGCAGAACACCCGGATATCGCCGTTGGATTGCCATGCTATTTTCGATTGCCTGGCGCCCTTTTTTGCGCCTCTTTCTGCGCCTCCTGCATCCGCTCGAGCTGCTCCTGCCATTTGGACTTTGTCTTTGGCTTCTTCCTGTTCTCAACTAATTTCGCCAGGATCTTCTCGTGATCGATGATATAATTCTGGATCACGAATTGGAGGCAAAGGGTGATCAGGTTGGAAACCGTATAATACCAGGTCAGCGCCGATGGCAGATTGTTAAAGAACAACAGCAGGAACACCGGCATGATATACGGCATGTATTTCATGGCCGGATTGCTCTGATCGGGGGTCATGCTCATCCCGTACAGCGAAATCGCGAAGCTCGTCACTACCGCCGTCAAAGCGAACAAACTGATGTGATCGCCATACGCCGGGATGGAAAAACCGAAATTCACCACGCTGTCAAAAGCAGACAGATCATGCGACCACAAAAAGCTTTCCCCCCGCAACCCGATATTCGAATTGAAGAAACTGTACAGCGCAAAAAATATCGGGATCTGCAACAAAGCCGGGATACAACCGCCCAACGGATTCACCCCTGCCTCCCGGAACAATTTCATCTGCTCCATGCCTACCTGCTGCTGGTCGCCGCCGACCCGCTTTTTCATCGCCTCTATTTCCGGCCGCAGCGCTTTCATCTTCGCGCCGCTCAAATAGCTGCTGTATACCAGCGGCGACGTAATCAACCGGATAAATAGTGTCAGCAACAAGATCGCCAGCCCATAGCTCGCAATGTTCGACTTGAAGAAGTTGAAGACGGGCATAATAATATAGACATTGATCGGCCTGACAAAGGAATAGACACCCCTTCCCAGATCGATGATCCGCGTCATGCCAACAGCCTGCTTCTCCAGGATATGAAAATCATTCGGGCCATAATAGAGTTGCATCGGCATCACTGTGGACGCCAGCGCCGGGATTTTCGCCTGCAGGTCAACCTGCGCCCGCTCGACCACATTGGACGTATCCACTGTCTCTTTGGTCAGATGGACCATCCCGGAACTGAATGCGTTCTTAGCGATCAACGTCGTGTTGAAGAACTGCTGGGACACCGCCACCCACTGCACCGGCTTCTCCAGCGCCCGCTCGGTCCGGGAAACCATATAGTCGAACCCGCCGTCATTCTCATAATAGCCGACACTCCCCAAGCGCCGCTCATAGCTGACGCTCCGCTGCGTCTTGTCGAGCTGGGTATGCCAAGAGAGAATAAAACTATTCTGATAGAACAACGCTCCCGGATTTCCAATCTCCACATTCCAATCTACCAGGTAATCATCCGGCCGGACCGTGAACTGATGAACCAGCGACTCGCCTGCAGGCGTAGGCAACTGATAGCTGATCGTTTGGCTCCCATCCGCATTCTTAACTACCTGCGCCGGATCGAAATACAGGTCCGAAATATTGGCCGTAATATTCTGACCCGTGTTAATACTGTACATCAACCGGTTGTCCGTACCCGGAGCGATCAACTTAACCGGGGTGCTGTCGTACGCCTTGAACTGCTTCAGGTACACAGTCACCGGCTGCCCTCCCTTATTGCTGAAGACTACCTTGATGACCTCATTCTCGACCGTCGTCAACTGCTCCACGCCCTGGGCGGCCTTATCAAATCCCTTTAGTGTATCCCGGTTCGCCACTACCGTCTTTGCCGTATCCCGCGTCCGTGCCGTAGCTTCCTGCTTTGCCTTGACAAAGGCAATACTGTCCTCGGTCCGCTTCCGTTGGACCTCCAGCTCATGCGAATTTTTGGTGGAAAGAAAAAGATAGATAAATAGTAAAACTCCAAGCAACACAAATCCAATAACCGTATTGCGATCCATTCCCATGATTGTCTTTTTATTAAGAAGTGCAAATATAGGGCATTGCGCCCAGCCGACAACAAGGCCGTCGGCCAAACCCACGAATTACTCCGCAGACCGCCCGTTTGATCGGCGATTTCACCCCGCCGCGGCAGTGGCGGCTAGATCATTTCACTCTGTAAAAGGGGATTCTTCACCGCATTTTTCGCCTCGGCAAACTCCTTGGCGGCACGGATAAAATGCACAAAAATAGGCTGCGGATTCTCCACCGTGCTCTTCAACTCCGGATGGTACTGCACCCCTATAAAGAAAGGATGAGAAGGCAACTCCACGATCTCCACCAGCCCGCTCTCCGGATTGGTCCCGCTGGGCACCATCCCGGCATCCTCAAACTGCCGGAGATAGGCATTGTTGAACTCCCAGCGATGACGGTGCCGCTCGCTGATCTCCAACCGAGTGCCATATATCTGTGAAGCCAGACTGCCCTCCTTCAACACACAGGGATACGCTCCCAACCGCATCGTGCCCCCCTTGATCGTCACCTTCTTCTGCTCTTCCATCAGATCGATCACCGGATAAGGAGTATGCACGTCCATCTCCGTCGAGTGCGCGTCCTTCCAACCAAGGACATGTCGCGCATATTCGATAACGGCCATCTGCATCCCAAGGCAAATGCCGAAAAAGGGTAGCCTGTTTTCCCGTGCATATTTCACCGCGATGATCTTCCCCTCCACGCCCCGATGGCCGAACCCCGGCGCTACCAGCAACCCGTCGAGATTACCGAGCTTTTCCGCTACATTGTCCTCTGTAATGAACTCACTGTGTACATTCACCACCTGTACCTTGCACTCATTCATTGCCCCCGCATGCACAAAAGACTCTAAAATGGATTTATACGCATCTTGTAATTCTATGTACTTTCCGATCAGCCCGATCGTAACCTTGCTCTTCGGATATTTCAGCTTGTCCAGGAACTCCTTCCAGCGCGCCAGGTCTGGCTCATGATAATTTGCGATATTCAGCTTTTTCAGCACGATCAGATCCAGCTTCTCCCGCATCATGGTCAACGGAACCTCGTATATCGTCGGCGCATCGGCCGCTTCGATCACCGCCTCCAGCTTGACATTGCAGAAAAGAGCGATCTTCTTGCGGATATCCGGCGATAACGGCTCTTCCGTCCGGCAAACGATCACATCGGGATGAACCCCCTCCTGGCTTAACAGTTTTACGCTGTGTTGCGTCGGTTTCGTCTTTAACTCCTTCGCAGCCTTCAGGTAAGGTATCAGGGTCAGATGTAAAACCACACAGTCCTCCTCGGACATCTCCCATTGCAACTGCCTGACCGCTTCGATGAAGGGCAAAGATTCGATATCGCCGACCGTTCCGCCAAGCTCCGTTATAATTATATCGTATTTATTGTTCTGACCCAACAACAACATCCGCCGCTTGATCTCATCCGTAATATGCGGGATCACCTGCACCGTCTTCCCGAGATAGGCGCCTTCCCGCTCCTTGTTGATGACGGTCTGATAGATCCTCCCGGTTGTTACATTGTTGGCCTGGGAGGTGAATATATTCAGGAATCGCTCATAGTGTCCAAGGTCAAGGTCGGTTTCCGCCCCATCCTCCGTTACATAGCATTCCCCATGCTCATAAGGATTCAACGTACCCGGGTCGACATTGATGTAGGGATCGAACTTTTGGATGGTTACCCTCAAACCCCTCGCCTGCAACAGTTTTGCCAGCGAGGCTGCAATAATCCCTTTACCCAGAGAAGACGTTACACCACCGGTTACAAAAACATACTTAGCCATGTAATGGTCAATTAATTTATTATTAAATGCATTGTTGGTTTAACGGGCGATAGGCGGAAAACAATAACTTAGCACTCCCACTCTCTCAATAATGGTTCGCGCCCCGGTGACACACACCATCTACTTGCCGGCGCGGGCCCAGCCATTCAATTTGACCTGCTGAAAATAATAGTAAAAAGAAATTCCAAGAGGTCATACAAAATTACATCAATTTATCTTGATGGAAAAATAAAAAGCCCAGCCATCCGGCCGGGCCAATTCATTCATTTTCTATCAGCTTGCCTCAAGATTACCGAAAAGCCGCAAGCGTATAAGGCGGCCGCTGCTTGGCATCAACTGGCTCCTGAGGAGTGTTTTTGGAAATCTCTTTACTGGCGGTCTTTTCTGATTGGCTGATTTTTACTGCGTGTAAGATGGTGATACTGGCGATTTCAAGAACTAGTACGATCGCGGTAAGGGTCTTTCCTTTCTTCATGGTAAATTGGATTAATGTT
>DASZJO010000081.1:0-9657 GCA_035948015.1 Puia sp. | reverse complement strand
AGGACGGCTCATAAGATCTTTATCAAGGATATGAGCACGCTTCGGCTAAGTCCGCCTGCCAGGGCTCATTACACGGATGACGGTCATGTGATCATGGCGGTCTCGAGGGTTGGGAAGGGTATGGTATTCGCGGTTGGGGACCCCTGGTTTTATAATGAATATACGGATGGGAGGAAATTGCCGCCGGAATTTGAGAACTACAATGCTGCGCGCGACCTGGTGCAGTGGCTGCTGCGACAGGCGCATTGATCAAAAAACGCTATGTTAAGATGAAAAAATTTCTAGATGAGAATTTTCTGCTGGGCACGGAGGCCGCCCGGCGGCTCTACCACGAGTATGCCAAGGTAATGCCGGTTATCGATTATCATTGTCATCTGTCGCCCCAGGAGATCGCAGCCGATCATCGGTTCGCCAATCTAACGCAGGCCTGGCTGGATGGTGATCATTATAAATGGCGGGCGATGCGCGCAAACGGCGTGGAAGAAGGATATTGCACGGGCGAGAAGCCGGATTGGGAGAAGTTCCAGAAGTGGGCGGAGACGGTGCCCTATACGTTACGGAACCCCTTGTATCACTGGACGCACCTGGAATTGCAGCGGTATTTCGAGATCGATGAGATCCTCAACGGACGCACGGCGCGGATGGTTTATGATCACTGTACGGAGAAGCTGCAGACGGCTGCCTTTTCGGTCCGGAACCTGTTGCGGAAGATGAATGTGCAGACGGTATGCACGACGGACGACCCGGTGGATTCGCTGGAGTACCACCGGCAGCTGCGGCAGGATGGGTTCGAGATCCCGGTGCTGCCGGCTTTCCGGCCTGATAACGCAATGAACGTGGACATCCCTGAGCGGTTCAACGCCTATATAAGTAAACTCGAAGCGACATCGAATATAGCCATCTCCAATTTCAACGACTATCTTTTTGTGCTGGAGAACCGGCATGATTTTTTTGCTTCAATGGGGTGCACGGTTTCGGATCATGGGTTAGAGGAAATGTGTGCGGAGGAGTTCACCGAATGGGAAGTCGAGACGATTTTCAACAAAGTGCGCGGCGGGAAAGAACTGAATGATCTGGAGCGCCGCAAGTTCAGATCGGCCATGCTGGTGCATTTTGCGGAGTGGGATTGGGAGAAGGGCTGGGTGCAGCAGTTCCATCTAGGGGCGTTGCGGAACAATAACAGCCGGATGACGCAGCGGGTGGGGCCGGACACAGGCTGGGATTCGATCGGGGACTTTTCGCAGGGCCGGGCGCTGGGACGTTTCCTCGACCGGCTGGACAGAGAGGACAAACTGGCAAAGACGATCCTGTATAATTTGAATCCTTCGGACAATGAGCTGATCGCGAGTATGATCGGGAATTTCAATGACGGGTCAGTGCCGGGCAAAGTGCAATTCGGTTCGGCATGGTGGTTCCTGGATCAAAAGGATGGAATGACGCAGCAAATCAATACGTTATCCAATATGGGACTGCTAAGCCGGTTCGTAGGGATGTTGACCGATTCGCGGAGTTTCCTGTCGTTCCCACGGCATGAGTATTTCCGACGCATCCTTTGTAATTTGTTCGGAGAGGAGATGACAAATGGAGAGTTGCCGAACGATATGGAATGGATTGGCAAGGTGATAAGGGACATCTGCTACCATAATGCACGCCAATATTTTAACTTTCAGCCGGCGTCGGCATCCTTGTTGCAGAGGTAACGGAAAAGGATATTATGAAACAAATAGCACTGTTTTGTTTGCTTACGCTGGGGCTCAGCATGTTGGGTGCGAGTTGCGTGCCGCCGCGTCAGCGACCGAGGCCGCCCAAGCTTGGTGGTCCGCCGCCTGCGCCGCCCGGAGGACCGGGTGCGGTCGCGGTTTACCATAATTTTGGTAACTTACGCGGATAAAATCAGCATTTATGGCCAAAAAAGAGAAAAACACGATCGATATGCCTGAGGTTAGCGATATCCCCGGTCAGGAGCATATCAGGGCGCCCCGCCTTGGTGAATTGGCGGACGAGACGGCTTCTTCGGCTGACGAGGAGGGTGATGATATACTTGGGCCGCTGGATGGGCGGGACGACGGTGAGTTGCGAATGGGTGGACGGTCCAATGTAACACCGGAGGAACGTGCGGATCTGGCTTCGGCTGGCCGGGATGATGGTGGCGAGGATGAAGAGACCCTGCGGACCGGGTTGCTGGATAGTACGGATGATGACGGGACGCCGCTTAACGAAAAGAGCTTCGGGGAGGGCCGGAACGACGATCTTTCGGCTGATGACCTGGATGTTCCCGGTGCGGATGATGATGACCGGGATGAAGCGTCGGGTGATGAGGATGAAGAGAACAACGACTACAGCATCAGCAAGAATGATGACGATACGGATATCAATACCGACCTGTAGCGGAAGTCAGGTCGATGAGCCCGGATCGGTGAGACGGGTAGGAGGATTCGGGGTGGCCAGCGGGCTCGGTTTGGTGAGGATATTCGGCGGTTCCGGGGCTGCAAGTCGGGTAGTCGGCAGGCTTTGCGGATAATTTTCCTGAACGAATTTGATCAGGCCTTCGCGGATGTCACAGCGCAGATCGAATGCGTTGCCGGAGCTGGCCGCGCTCATCAAGGCCCGGACTTCGATGGTTCGCTCGCTGGTATTGGTGACCTGCAGGATATTAATGCGTTTATCCCAAAGTGGATTGTCGACCAGCAAGCGGGTCAGTTCCGCCCGCAGCGGAGCGAGAGGTATGCTATAGTCCAGATACAGGAAAACGGTCCCCATAATATCGGAGGTGTTGCGCGTCCAATTCTGAAAGGGTTTTTCCACAAAGTAATTTATAGGGAGGATCAGGCGGCGCTGGTCCCAGATCTTGAGTACGACGTAGCTGAGCGTGATCTCTTCCACGCGGCCCCATTCTCCCTCCACAACCAGTACATCGTCAATCCGCAGCGGCTGGGTGAAGGCGATCTGGAAGCCCGCCAGAAAGTTGCCGAGCGATTTCTGAGCGGCAAACCCGATGATGATGCCGCCGACGCCGACGCCGGTGAGCAGGCCCGTTCCGATCTTCCTGAGGTTATTGAAGCTTAGGAGGATCGCGCAGATCGTCAGGACGATGATCAGGGCGACGGCGAGGCGCCGGATGAATTGCAGCTGGGTCCGGATCTTCCGCTCTTTAAGGTTATCGGCCTTATCGATATCGAAGGTGTGGTACACATAATCCTCGAACACCTTAATCAGGGCGATCAGCACGTTGGCGAAGGAAATGGCGAGCAGGATCTCCGTGGCCTTATTCAGGAATTGGGCGATGTCTGTCCGGATCCGCATGAGGGGGAGCAGGAAATTGAAGGCCAGCAGGGGTAGAAAATAGGTGAAGGGTTTGCTGAGACGGGTGAGCAGGCTGCGGCTAAAGGAAAAAGCCGGCTTGTTGCTCCGTGGTTTCCTCCGGAGTAGGAGGGAAAGCATGAATTTGACGATCAGGCCGATGACGATCGCCAGGGCTACCAGGATACCATCCCAAAGTAAAGCGGGCAAATGATTGAACTGTGCCAGGAACTGATCCGGCATATTTGTAAAGTATTTGGATTGTGCCGGCAAGGTACAAGGTTTAGGCCAATTTTCGGGTGGACGCGGGGCCGGCGGCCTGGCACGATAATTTTAGGAGGAATACAGAAAGCAGTTAATCCCAAATTTTTGTGCGATAGAGGTTTAGGTTAATGGACGCCATCCCGGTTCTCCGGGATGGCTTTTTTATGGTATATGGGAGACGCCGGGAAGAACGGGGCATCAGGCTCTCCTGATCACACCCAGTATCAGCGCGATCAGGGCCAAAACGATCAGAATATGAATCATGCCGCCTACGCTATATACAAAAACACCAAGGAGCCAACCGATCAGTAAGATGACTGCGATCAAATACAATAGACCACTCATAAAAGAAATTTTTAGTGCCAGGAATAGTTGTTATCTGCCTATGATATTGAAAAATGCTTGCCAAATCCCGTTGTAAGGCAAAACCTACCGTGGTCGGGCGGGGCTGGGGAACATTGTCTACAATCCGGCGCCGCGATCTGGCAGTGATCTTGCAGCCATTCCAGGAAATGAAGCATAAGCGCCCCACCCCGGGAACCTTCTGGAGATCGATCCGGCAGGCGGCCATCGACTTTAACAATGACAACGCCTTCAAACTGGCGGCCAGTCTTTCCTATTCGATGATCTTTGCAATCGGGCCATTGCTGATCGTGGTGATCTCGCTGGCCGGAATTTTTTGGGGGCAGAAGGCGGTGGAGGGAAAAATCTATATCCAGATCAGGGACCTGGTGGGGAACGCAGCCGCCTTCCAGATCCAGGATATCATCAAGTATATTCAGCAGTCGAGGCATACGTTGGCGGGTGCGATTGCGGGCGGGGCGGTGCTGTTGATTGGCGCTACAGGGGTTTTCACGGAGATCCAGGGCTCGATCAACTATATGTGGGCTATCCAGGCCAAGCCGAAGAAGGGCTGGCTCTATCTGTTGATCAGCAGGCTGATCTCGTTCTCGGTGATCGTCGTCTTTGGTTTCATCTCAATGGTCTCGCTGGTGGTCAATTCGCTGATGGATCTATTAAGCGACTACCTGGTTCGTCATTTCACCCACTTAACCGTTTACTTCTTCTACGCCGTCAACTTGCTGTTGGTCCTGGCGGTAACGGTACTGCTTTTCGCGATCATTTTCCGGATCCTGCCCGATGCGATCATTGCCTGGCGGGACGCCTTCATCGGGGCGGTGTTTACGGGAGTATTGTTCATGATCGGCAAGCTGCTGATCAGCCTTTATCTTGGCAACTCGAATATCGGGCTCATGTATGGGGCGGCGGCTTCGATGATGATTATCCTCGTCTGGGTATATTATTCGTCAATCATACTTTATTTCGGGGCAGAATTTACCAAAGCGTATGCGTTGCGGCATGGAGGTGGTATACGGCCGAATGATAACGCAGTTTTCATCCTGAAGCGAGAATCACGGGAGCTCAAGGGGGATCAGGACGATGCGGTTTAAGATACCCGCCGTTTGGATCCCTGGAGGCTGGCTTTCAATTGAGACAGCAGATCCTCCTTTCCTTTCCGATGAACCACGCGGAGAGCCGGGGTTGCGGGTTTCACGCCTTTGGCCTTGGCTTTGATGAGCTTCATCAACTCGTCGGCGTAGGTGTCCTTGTATTTGTCGATGTCGAAGGGTCCGGAGAGTTGCTCGATGAGCTGCACCGCCATTTTCATCTCCGCGGGTTTCATCGTTTCATTAGGGATATTGAGGTCCTTGGTCGGCCTTATCTCCTGGGCCCAGCGGATCCGGTTCAACATGAGTACGTTGTCTTTTGGTTTGATCAGACACAGGCCTTCCTTGTTCCGCAGGACGAAGCTGCCAAATCCTACCTTGCCGGTCTTTTGGAGAGCATCGCGCAGCAGGGCGTAAGCTTTGACGCCTGACTTCTCCGGCTCGAGATAGTAGGGCGTTTCGTAATAGATGCCGTCGATCTCGCTCTCGTCCACGAATTCGTTGATCCCGATGGTCTTCGATTTTTCGGGGCTGGCTTTTTCAAAGTCTTCGTCGGTGAGGACGATATAACGATCATCGAGTTTGTAGCCCTTGACGATGTTCTCCCACGGCACTTCCTTCCCGGTGTCCTCATTGACGCGTTTGAACCGGATGTGGGCGTTATCTTTTTTATCGAGCATATCGAGGTCCAGGTTGCTGTCCTGAACGGCGCTATACATTTTTATGGGGATATTGACCAGGCCGAAGCCGATGGCCCCCGTCCAGATGGATCGCATATATTATCTTTTTGGATTCCTAAGTTCGGCAAAAAATCGCAAACGAGCCAAGGCTCGTTTGGGCCCGCCCACCATTCATGTCTGCAATTTTCGGAGAAAATTGCAAAGCGGGCGTAGCCCGCTTTCGGCCCCCTTAATCCCAGAGTCCGCGCACCTGGGCTACGGGGATATTCATTAATTCGCGGTATTTGGCTACGGTTCGCCGGGCGATACTGTATCCTTTCTCAGCCAGGATGGTCACCAATTGCCTGTCCGTATAGGGCGCTTTTTTATTTTCGCCCTGGATGACCTCACTGATGATGTTCTGGATCACCTTATTGCTGATGTTGTTTCCTTCCTGGTTGACGATGCCTTCGGTGAACAGGTCTTTCAGGAGGATAGTGCCGAAGGGAGTTTCCGCGTACTTGTTACAGGTCAGCCGGGATACGGTGGAGATATCTACTTTCACGCGGTCTGCGATGTCTTTCAGTTTCATGGGTTTGAGCAGCTGGATATCCCCAAATTTGAAGTAGTCGAGTTGAATAGCGAGAATGGCATGCATAATCTTCAGCATGTTGGATTCGCGCTGCTGGATGGCGTTGATGAACCATTGCGCCGACGACAACTTACTTCGCAGGTATTGCCGGGCTGCCTTATCTATCGAACTGTTCTGGGTGGAACTTTGGACCATTTCTATCCAGGACTGGCTGATATGCAGGTTGGAGGAGCGCTGGCGGTAGAGGGCCAGCCCGAGGCCATCGCTTTCCTCGAAAACAATGAAATCCGGCAGGATGGAAGAGTTTGCCTGAATGGTGGTAGACTCAGGGTTGAAGGGCCGGGTGCTGAGGCGGGCGAGGAGGTGAAGGACGATGCGGATCTCGTCGTCTTCCAGGGCCAGCTGTTTCCTGAGCTTATCCAGGTTGCAGGTCCGCAAATCCTGGAAATGGTCTTCCAGCAAATGGATGGCGATGCGGACGTCGGGGCGTTTGACATTCATTTGTTTCAGCTGGAGGAGCATATATTCCTGTACGCTCCGGCAGCCGGCGCCCGCGGGTTCGAGCTCGCGGATGAGTTTGAGCGATCCTCCGAGTTCTTCAGGCTCGATCCAGGTCTTGCTCTTGAAAGAGATCTCGGACGCCAGTTCGTCAAGGTCCTGTTCGAGGAAGCCGCTCTCGTTGAGGGAGTCAATAAGGAAATCCAGCATGGGCAATTTCTCCTCAGGGATGTCGAGGAAGCGGCATTGTCGCTTCAGATCCTGCCGGAAGTCAGTCACTTCGGCGATCGGCTTCTCAGGAACTTTTTCGGTATTGATATAGTTATTGTATTCCGTTTTGTAGTCGGGAATATCGTCGTAACCGTATTCTTCCCAGTTCTGAAAATCCTGGATGCTGTCCTTGGAGAATTTATCCGCGGGGCTGTCGTCGCCGGAAGACTGTTCCTCCAGAGCAGGGTTTTCGCTCAACTCATCTTGTATCCGTTGTTCTAACGCCAGGGTATTCAGGTGAAAAAGGTTCAGTAATTCGATCTGTTGCGGAAGGATAGTGTGTTGCTGCTTTTGCGTTTGAACTTGCTTCAGCATGGTACCCGTTTTTTTTATGCAAGGGAGATAGGACAAATCGAACGCCAAAAATTTGGGGTCCCGAATAGGGCCTGCCTACCCCAAAGCGAATGTCCCGTGTAGAAAAAACTGTACGTTTTTGGGGAAAAATCTGAACAAAATCCTTGACGGACAATGATTTCGATGGGGTGTGTGGCGGGGCCGCGAACCGTTCGGGCAATCTTTCGGCGGGCAAGCTGGCGATCCTTTGGTCTGTATTTTGACATATTAGGGGTAATGCAAAAGCGTAAAAGATCATTAGCTCGTCGGTTGCTGCGGATATTCGGGCGGAGTTTACTGACGATCCTCGTCATCCTGGTGATCATTTTCTTTCTTATCCAAACTCCCTTTGTCCAGAATATTGTCCGGGGGAAGGCGGAAAATTATCTTTCCCGCAAGCTAAAGACGCGAGTGCGGATCGGCGGCCTGGAGGTCGGGCTGTTCCGTTCCCTAAAGCTCAAAGATGTATATCTCGAGGACCTCCAAAGGGACACGCTTTTGTCGGTCGGGCTGATCGATATCCGGGTCCGGATGTTGGCTTTGTTGCATAATCATCTCGATATCGCGTCGGTCCATTTGGCTGATGTGACGGCCAAGGTCAGGCGGATATCGGACTCCGCCTTCAATTTCCAGTTTATCATGGATGCATTTGCGGGGCCGCCTTCGCCCCGACCTGCCAAGGCAGCGGGGCAGCCGATGAAGATCGATCTGAAGGAGCTGGACCTGGATAAGATCCGGTTTGTATACAGTGACACTGTAACCCACAACGATGTGGCGGTTTGGATAGGGCATAGCGTGGCGAAGGTGGGCGAGATCGACCTCGACCGGCTGCGGTTTGATGTACCGGGGTTGGAGATGGACAAGTTCGAGGGGCGGTTTGTGCAGGGGGGGCGGATGGTTATGGATACGCGGCTTGGCCGGCTGGTGACCGTCGGCGGGCGGTTGGATATCAACAAGACTATTTTCCGGGTGGCGGCGATGCAGATCGACAGTACGGATTTCCAGTTTGACGACAATCGGCAGAAACGGCAAAAGGAGGGAATGGACTATGTGCATTTGGGAGTGACGGGGCTCGCGCTGGCGGCGAGTGATCTGGCGTATTCGCCCGATTCGATAAGCGGGATGATCAAGTCTGCGAAGTTAAATGAGCGGTCGGGTTTCCGGCTCGATATGCTCAGGACGGCCTTTTTTTATTCGGATCATCGCGCGCAGCTCAACGATCTGTTGCTGGTGACGCCGGGCACGGTCTTACGTCGGGCGGTTACGCTGCGGTATGATTCGCCGGCGACTATGATAAAAGACGCGGCAACGACGCGGGTCGATCTCGATCTGACGGGAAGCCGGGTTCAGGTCCGGGATATTTTGGTGTTTGCGCCTTATTTGAGGAGCCAGTCAGCATTCAGCCGGCCGGATGAAGTGCTGGAAATTACCGCCCGGGCAACAGGGACTTTTGATGAACTTAATATCCAAACTCTGCAGTTCAGCGGGCTGCAGGATATCCGGGTCGATCTGGCAGGGCGGATCGCGCACCCGTTCCAGACCGATAGGCTTTGGGCTGATCTAAAGGTCAACCGGATCTCGGGTAGCCGGGCGGCGCTGGTAGGATTGTTGCCCACTGGTACCATTCCATCTTCCATAACGCTGCCCGACCGGTTCAATTTGACGGGACGGATGACGGGAAGTCTGAATGATGTGCGGACGGACCTGGTGTTGGTCACTTCTTCGGGAACTATTGCGGCGCGGGGGTGGGTGCGGCAGTTCAGGAATGGGGGTAAGGCCTCTTATGATCTCGATCTGCGGACTACGGCGCTGCAGTTGGGCCGGATATTACAAGACAGTTTGCAATGGGGAGCGGTGACGGCGGACTTGAAGGTGAAAGGGCAGGGACTCGACCTGCACAGTGCCAATGCGCAATTCAACGGAGTGGTGACTTCGGCTACGGTCCGGCAATATACGTATACGGGGATGACGCTGGAAGGCTCAATTGCCGATCAGCGGGTGCAGCTACATTCAACGATCGACGATGAGGCGGTGCGATTCGATCTGCAGGCGTCAGCCAATTTGGCCAATAAATATCCGGCGGTGACTCTGGACTGGCAGATCGATACCGCTGATCTGCGGTTGCTTCACCTGGTAAAGGACACGCTGGCGTTCCGGGGTCATTTGCTGGCCGATTTCAGCAATACCAACCCCGATACGCTGCAGGGCCGCCTTGCCGTGAGCGGGATCAGTCTGGTGCAGGGGTCGCAGCGGCTTGATACGGACAGTATCGTGCTGATGGCTGCAAACAGCG
>DASZJO010000080.1:0-19343 GCA_035948015.1 Puia sp. | reverse complement strand
GTCAAACCCGAAATAGAAGTCAGCAGCGATTCATCGAGATATTTGGTACCGGAGATCTTGATGCCGGCAATCGTATATTCCCGGGGCGGATTCTTGCCGCTGGCAAGCGCCACCAGCTCAGGGTCGATTGAAATTCCGGGATGTGTCGTATCGGGCAAGGCCGTATGAATAGTGTCGGTTATATGAGGTTTGGTCGTATCGGTTGGGCGGATTTTGGATGAATCGATCACCTGGGCTTTAGCAGAGATTGTCGTCAGTAAGCAGCAATTGGTCAATAAAAAAACACAAAACAGCGATCTTCGTAGCATCCAGTCGGTTTTTATAATGTGCGCAATTTTCTGGCCCCCGGACCAGCTTCCGGAGGCTTTGAGGCGGCAAATTAAGGGGATTTATGAAAAGTCTTTGTTAAAAAGTAGACCCGGGAGCAATCATATCCTGCTGGATCTGAGCGCTGGTCTTGCCAAATCTGCGTTCCCTCCCCTGGAAATCGAGTATCGCTTCATACAAGTTCTTTTTCCGAAAATCAGGCCAGCGAACACTGGTAAAATATAATTCGGCATAGGCAAGCTGATATAGCAAAAAATTGCTGATCCGATATTCACCACTAGTCCGGATCATCAGCTCCGGATCGGGAAAGTCGCGGGTGGACAGATAATGCTGCAACGTATCCTGCGTAATGGCGGAAGGATCGAGCTGACCGGTACGAACATCCTGCGCAAGGCTCTTGACGGCCTCAGTCAGCTCCCAGCGGCTACTATAACTAAGCGCCATCACCAGGTTGAGCCCACGGTTGCGCGCCGTAAGCTCCAATGCTTCCCTGAGCTCGGCCCGGGCATAATCGGGCAACATGCTCATGTCGCCGATGACATGCAACCGGATATTGTTCTTGTTCAGGGTCTCGATCTCCTTGCGTATCGTCTCTACCAGCAATTCCATCAGCCCCGTAACCTCCTTCGCGGGACGATCCCAGTTCTCTGTAGAGAAAGCATAGAGCGTCAAATACCCGATTCCCAGCTCGGCACAGCCTTCCACGATATCCCGCACACTCTCCACCCCATGAAAATGGCCGAATAACCGGTCCTGGCCTTTTTCCTGAGCCCAGCGTCCATTCCCATCCATGATGATGGCAATATGGCTGGGTAGCTTCCCCATATCTATATTTTCCCTCAACCCTTCCATTTTAATTGCCCACGAGCCGCCGGAGGCGGCCCAATTTTAATTGCCCGCGAGCCGCCGGAGGCGGCCCCATAAAGCCCACAAATATAGGGAGATTTGAACTATTCCACCCATTACTGCGGACCGGCACTGGGGCACCGGTAACCCATAATGTTCCAGGAAACGAACAGCACCGCCGTGATCCAGCTGTCTTTCTGATTGGAATATCCACGCTGCCGCCCCTGGATCCCGATCGGCTCACCCGTCGCATAGGACCGGTCTTCCAGCTGATACCAGATAGTGGGCTGCCCGTTGGGTAAATAGTGCGGCTGGGCATTCGGCGCATAGGTAGAACTGACGTCGTCGATATAGTCTGTCGTGGTAAAACGATACACTGCCTCTATCCCGATATTCATCCGGCGGCTGATATTGTACTTGTACCCCACGCCAATAGGGAAACACACCGCCGTCGTGCTGTACTCATGACGGCTGGGATAGGCAGCGGATCCCTGCCCCTCCGTGCCCAGGGGCCGCAGGTATACCTTCTGGCCATTCAGGTAAGTATATGGATTATAATAAAAGGCGCCGATGCCAAACGTGATATAAGGCGTGTACCGCCGGTAAGCATCCCCGGGTATAAACTTGAAGAAATTAAAGTCTCCCTGTACCGACAACTCGTAAATATTGGTATTGAAACTGAGGTTCCGCCGGTACATGAACTCATTATAAGAATTATACCGGTCCGAATAGCCCAGGAATGTATAATTGGCCGCCACCCGGAGCGCGACATAGCCGCCGAACTGTTTCCGAAAAAAGGCGCCAAAGGCTATATTCGGGGTATTGAACCTCGGATTGGGATTAAGATCACCAAAATATTGCGATGCCCCGACATTAAAACCGAACTCCCCCTCATGTACGAACGCTTGTTCCTGCGCCGACGCCCGCAGGCTGATCCAACCGAGCAGGGCACAGAAAATTACTTTTTTCATCATGATATAGCGAAATAGCCTTATTCGAAACGAAAAAAGCCGGTTTTTCGTTTGCCGCGTTTCTAATTGATATGTTAAAAACTATGCCAACTCCCGCCGGCCTCCCGGCCGGCCCCGGCGCCGAAGGCGCCCCTCAATTCCGGGTATCCAATCCCCAGGAAAGCTTGCTCCTTAAAGTTTGAAGGAAATTATTCTCATTAAGACGAATCAGGCTGAGCGTGAATGACTCCTTGCGGACCGCCAGCTGCACCTGCTTATCCACGATCTCCTTTCTGGAATCCAGCGCGCAAATGAAATTCTCGGCCCTGCCCTCCACTTCAAATGAAATGATATTGTCATCCGGTACCACGATCGGCCGGACATTCAGGTTATGCGGAGCCACCGGCGTGATCACAAAACTGGCCGATTCGGGAAAAACGACCGGGCCTTCACAGCTCAGCGAATAACCCGTCGACCCCGTTGGTGTCGCCACGATCAGCCCATCGGCCCAGTAAGTATTGAGGAATTCGCCATTGAGATAGGTGTGGATCTTGATCATAGGAGAAGTGTCGGTCTTGTGGATCGCAAACTCGTTCAGCCCGTACGGCACATCCCCGAAAAGGGGTCTGCTGGCATCCAGATGGATCAGGGACCGCTTATCTACGACAAAAGTGCGGTTGGCCAACGCAGTGACCGCCGAAGTCATCGCCTCCTTGCCAATGCTCGCCAGGAACCCGAGCCGGCCGAAATTAATACCCAAGACGGGAATATTCTTGTCACGTACCAGCGTGACCGTATCCAGTAAGGTGCCATCCCCGCCAAGACTGATAAGAAACTCAATGGAGTCATCCAGATCGGCCGATTCCCGGAAACTGCCGATATCCGAAGGCAGCACAAACGCAGAACCTATCTTCTCCAAAAAAGGCTGATGGATCACCGGCTTCAAATGCTGGCGGATGAGCTCATCGAACAAACGCTGCACACCGCTCTGCTGCTCATAATCAATAACACGACTGTAAATGGCTACCTTCATCAGATATTGAGATAATTCATCAGATGGTCATAATTATTTCGCAGCTCATTCTCATATAGTTCCTCGCCAAAATAATATTTCACCTGGTATTCATACCGTTGAAACGTGGCGACAATATCGGAGATCTCCGCCTTATTGATCCGTAAAGTAATATAGAAATTACCGGAAGGAACATCCGAATAGGTATTCAATTGAATGATCTGGGCATCGTTGGTCTCTACAAGCTTACTGATCTCCGTGAAGGAGAAACTCACCTTTTCCATTTCCAGCACGATTATCCCCCCGGCATCATTGACCCCGGTGATCCGGCCAAGTTGCTTTAGCAGGTCAGTCGCAATGATCGATCCCGCATACTCCGACTCCTTCGTGACAACCGGTATGAGCGTTAGTCCATGCTCGTTCACCAGCTGCACCGCTTCAAAGAAATAGGCCTCCGCATGGGCCACGATCCCCGAGAAACCGGGCTGCAACACCGAAAGCATAGTGCTGTCATCCTCAATGTTGAGCAGATCTTCCTCACTGACCAGCCCGGCCAGCTTATCCTCCGCCACAACCGGCAAATGCGTCACATGAAAATCCGCCATCAGATCCAGGGCCTGGGACACAGGGTCATTCAGATGCAGGGAAGGCACAGCGGATGATATGATCTCTTTGTTTAGCAATTACGAAGATTTTATATTGAAGCAGTGTGACAGTATTATTATCTCTAAATTAGACGCAATAACTCAGGCTACCGCTGCCGGTTCATTCAACTTTCGCAAAAATTTAAGCAAAATGCTGTTGAACTCATCCGGCCGCTCCATCATCGGCGCATGACCGCATTTATCGATAAAATGCAGCTCGCTGTTCGGGATCAGCTTGTGGAATTCCTGACCCACAAATGGCGGAGTGATCGCATCATTGTTCCCCCAGATTAACAGCGTGGGTACCTTGATCTGATTGACCTCTTCACCCAGGTTGTTGCGGATAGCGTTCTTGGCGAGAGCAATGATCTTAATGGCCTTCAATCGGACATTCACCGTTTCATACAGCTCATCCACCAGCTCTTTGGTTGCCATCTGAGGATCATAGAAGGTTATTTCGGTCTTTTTCCGGATATACTCATAATCCTTTCTTTTGGGATAAGTATCCCCCATCCCGTTCTCAAAAAGCCCGGAGCTCCCGGTCAGGGTCAACGACTTTATCCTTTCCGGATGCCGGAGGACATGCATAAGCGCCACATGACCACCCAGCGAATTACCCAGGAGGTTGATATTGGTATAATTCCGGTGCTCCACGAATTTGTTGACGAACTTCTCTAATCCCCCCACCGTCGTATGGATGATATCCAGGTCCAATAAGGGTAATATCGGTACCACTACCTTGTAGTCATTACGAAAATAGTCGATCTGACCGCTGAAATTACTCAATGCGCCAAATAACCCGTGCAATAGCAGCAGCGGTTCACCTTGCCCTTCCTCGATGAATCTGAACTTATCGTCTTGTTTAATTTCGTATTCCATCAGCTATTAAGATTCTATCCCTGTATTTAACCGCTAAAATAAACGATTTACTGCAAAAAAACACTCGCTTATTCACATAAAAACCACCTCCGTCCGCGGACTTATCGGCTGTCGAAACGGCTGAAAAAGTCTTCCAGACGAATGAACATTCCCTTGAACCATGGTACAAACTTACCAAATTCGTCAATTACCACCCGACCCCAGGGCCGGATAAAAGGGTATGTCACGGAAGCCTTTAACGTCCCGGGCCCGGTCAGGTGCAATTCAACGGCATAGAACAATACTACGCTCAGAATGATCGCATAGATGACCGCATACAACAGGACGCCTGCCAGTTTATTCACCCAGCCCATTGCAACCAGGTCCACTGCTCGCTCCGCCAGCCGCGCCCCCAGCCGGACCAGGATCACAACGCCCAAAAAGATCGACAAAAAGGTGAGCACCGGTAACCAGCGGTTGGAGAGGTGAGCCGTATTTGAAACACTTGCCGCGACCGAAGCCGACAACCGGATCGCGGCCGCCAGCCCGATAAAGATCGCAATGGCAGAACAAACGGAAATAATAAAGCCATGTCTTATTCCCCTGAATATAGCCAGGACCATGAATAACAGGAACAAGACATCGATGCTCATTTTTTATTTAATAACTCTTTAGCCACCGCGCCAATCGTCTTCCCATCGGCCTGGCCGGCTAACTGTTTCGTCGCCACGCCCATCACCTTCCCCATATCAGCCGGAGACGAAGCCCCCGTTTCGGCAATGATCTTGGATATCGCTGCCTTCAACGATTCCTCATCCAGCTGCTTCGGCAGGAATCGCTCGATGATCGCGATCTCCTCCTCTTCTTTCCTGGCAAGGTCTGGCCGGTTTTGCTGCTGATAGATGGCCAGCGAATCTTTCCGCTGTTTGACCAGCTTCTGCAAAAGCTTCGCCTCATCCTCCTCCTTCAGTTCCCCCCCGGCGCCTTCCGACGTTTTGGCCAGAATGATCGCAGCCTTGATGGCGCGCAGCCCGCGTAATGCCCCCTCATCCTTGGCCAGCATGGCCGTTTTCAGGTCAGCCATTACTTTTTGTTCTAAAGCCATAGTTATAATACTTATAGTTTGTTCTGCTTCATTTGCTGCTCCCGGAACTTATTATAAAAATCGCGCGCAAACTGCTTCATCTCATTCACCAATGTCGGATCCTGGGTTGCCCGATGGTAGGTCTCCGCCATCGTCATCAGCGTCTGATAAAAAAAATCGGCCATTTCATCGACCATCATTTCCTTGGTCCATAAGTCTATCCGCAGCGCCGTTTTGTCCGCACCATCCCAGAACGCCAGCATCATCGCCTTCGCTCTCCGGGCATTCTCGGAGCTGGAATCCGTCGCATTCCAGCGAATGTCTTCAGGGACACGATCCTTATCCAGCGTAACATCAATATTAATAGAAGAGGTTGCCATACACATGATTCTTAGCAAGCCGCAATTTCGGTTATAACTCGCAATACCTGCTGGAAATTTTCCCGGGAGTAAACCTTCAACCGCTCAAATCCTTTGCCAATAAGTTCCTTGCGAAGATCCTCCTCCTTGTAGATCCGCATCAGCTGCCCCGCCAAAGACGCCGGGTCGCCCTGAACTATGCCCAATACCGCCCCCTGCGCCATCTCCTCCAACAGGCCGCCACCCGCCGCGATCACCGGTACCCCAACCCTCCACGTATTCAACAACGTTGTACCCAAACTGTTCCCTTCCATCGGCAATAAGACCGCATATGCAGCGCCGGCGAGCGACAGGCTTTCATGCTCCGCCACTGCCACAGCCCAGTCGACGTCCTGCCGGTATTTGTAGGTTTTCAGTAACTCGCTGACCCGTTGACCGGCCGCCGGCGCTCTTTCTTTCCCAGCCCCAATGGCACCCGGCCTACCCGCCAACACCAGCCGAATCCCGGATTGCTGCCTCTTTTTGAACAAGGAGAATGCCTTCAATAAATCCACTACCACCTCCTCCACGCAGCCGGTAAGATCGGCAAAGAAGTATTCCTTTCCCGCTGTCTTGCCTGCCCTGATGTCTTCCTTTTCCTCCACAGACAACGGCCCGATCTTTTCGTCAGGCATAACCGCCGCGACATGTATCCTTTCACGGGCCGCCGGGAGAATACGCCCAAGCCAGACCCTGTCGCGATCCGAATAGCAAAAGACCGCCGACGCCGACGCCAGCCCCTCCTTTAACCTCCGGCGGTACAGCGATTCATAACCCCAAACCCCACCCCCTTCCGAAGGGTCCGCCCGCTCGGGCATCCACAGACAAATAGGTACCTCAAGCCCCGTCACACCAATACCCCCCGTCAACCATACCATATCCACGCCCTCTTGCCTGAGTAGCCGCCGCACCTGCCGGCTATACCACAACCGCCACCCTGCCGCGCCGGACAAGGACCGGCGGATAACCACCCGTCCCGGTAGCTCCGGAAATAGCCCCGGCCGGTAACGATGATCCGCCATTATCACCCATTCGACCCCCTCCCGGGACAGCCCGGCGGCAGCAGAAAAAATAAGGCGGCATTTCTCAGCCGCAGGCCCCGCCAACTGCAACGGCCGGCAATCCAGCAAAATGCGCATAATGCGAAGGTACGTTGCGGCAGCCTCCGCAATCGACGCTTTTTTTATCCACATCCTAGGACCATCAAACTATTGATAATCCAATATATAATGCTTTGATGTAGTGCGAATTAATGTGGTTTTTACGGTGCAGCCAAATCGAGTACATGTGCTTTGGCTTCATTATTGATACTGAGTACATTTGATAGTAATCCGTTATTCTACTTAAAATCCGTGCTTATGAAACGTGTGTACCCATTACTCTTTACTGTTACGCTATTAACGGTAAACCTTCCCCGGATCGCCCAGGGCCAATGTACCTGTACAGGCGGAATCCCCGCCACTCCGGTTGACTACTATGCCAGCTTTGGCCCGACGAACACATCGTCCACTTCCGTTAGCTTTCCACAGTTCAACCCGGCGATAGGCACCTTGGCCTGTCTCAAACTGAAGGACAGTATTTCCGGTATTTCCTCCACGCACGTCACGAATACCGGTCCCGATAGCACCCAGTTCGAATTCCTTTTGACCGTCTCCAATAACATTAAAGGACCTGCCGGCGGCGGTATCAACATCGTCCAACCCTTCAACCAGATCTACGGCCCGGATAGCCTGGCGCCATTCGGCATTCCCGGCGATACCATCACCTACGGGCCGGATACCATCTTCAACAACGCGCACAGCTCCGGCAGCACGACAAACACCGCTCCCTACCTTGGGCTGGGCAACGTGAATTTCACCTATACGATCAGCGGCGGCGTCAACTCGCTCGAAGGCGGTCTGAACTACCTTGCGGGCCCCACCACAGTGTACTGGGGTCAATTCCACCTTACTTATTATTGGTGCCCCGCCGCGGCGCTGGCCACCACCATAGAGAACTTCACAGCCGTCCCCAGCGGGAACAACATCCTGTTGCAATGGCTTGCCACGAATCAGGAACCTAATACCACTTATGAAATACAGATCAGCACCGACGGGAAGAACTTCACCACGCTTGGAGAAGCGGAAAGTGACGCTGCTTCAACTGGTACTTCTTCAAAATACGAATATCAATACAACTTTAATCCGTCTAATGTTGGCAAACTCTACTTCCGCGTCCAGGAAACGGATGGCGTCGGGAAAGTAAGCTATTCAGAGATCGTCGTCGTCGATCCCAACAACAATAACGCGAGTGATATCAGCTATCAGACCTATCCCAACCCGGCTACCAATAGCCTGCTGTTCCAGTACAACAGCAACCAGACGGGCCGGTTCCTCCTCCAGCTGGTCAATACGGCAGGTCAGATCGTCCAGGAAACGGTCGTCATCCTGACCGGTACCAACCAGATCAGGATGAACCTCAGTCCCCAGCCGGTTAAAGGACTCTATTTCCTCCGGACAAGTGATCTGAGCCACAACCGGAACTTTGTCAGTAAGGTCTTTATCGATTAAAATATTGGCCGGCAACCGGCTGCCAACATGATCCTGCGAAAAACCACCAGTCCTAAGAAAAACCTGCCTGGCACCCACCAGGCGGGTTTATTCATCCATGGCCGGCCTCATTTCCAACAGATATTCGTCTTTTTAGTGTAGATTTGTTTCAAATTTAGATCAGTTGCCTAGTATAGAAAACATGGAATACAATACCACCAGGAACCACCTGGTGATGCGCGAATACGGTCGTCATATCCAAAAGATGATCGAGTATCTGCTGACGCTGGAAGACAAGGAAAAGCGCCAGCGCAACGCCTATGCCGTTATCGAGCTCATGGGTTTCCTGAACCCGCATTTGAAAAATGTAGAAGATTTCCGCCATAAATTATGGGATCACCTTTTTCTGATCTCCGACTTCAAACTGGAAGTGGCTTCCCCCTATCCGATCCCGACCCGGGAAACCTTGCGGGCGAGACCAAATCCGTTAAAATACCCCAAACGGTATCCCAAACTCACCCATTTGGGCAAAAACCTGGAGATCGTCATCAATAAGGCCCTCGCAGAGGAGAATCCCGACAAGCGCAGCGGTTTTGCCAATGCCGTTGCCTACTACATGAAACTGGCGTACAATAACTGGCATAAAGAGACTGTCCACGACGACGCCATCCAGAGCGAATTGACCGCGATCACAAACGGTCAGTTGGAATTCACCAACACTCCCTATGTCAAGAGTTTCAGACCCAACGAAACGAGGGAAAGTAACGGCAATGTCGCCAATCCGGGCAATAGCAACCGCGGCAACTACCAGGACTACCGCAAGAACCGGAATCAGAAGTTCCAGCAGCGCAATAACAACCGTAACAACGACCGCAATAACGACCGCGGCGGCAATAAATTCAAAAAGAAAAGATACTAACCCGCAGCAGTGTGCATTCATTCGAAGTCATCGGGGGCAGGCGACTGAAGGGAGAGATCACTCCGCAGGGCGCCAAGAACGAAGCGTTGCAGATCATCAGCGCCGTACTGCTGACCCCCGAAAAAATGACGATCTCCAACATTCCGGATATCCTCGACGTCAACCTGCTGATCGAGCTGCTGGGTGAAATGGGCGTGAAAATAGACCGCCCAACCCGGGACACCTGCATTTTCCAGGCCGACGAGATCGACATAGATTACCTGCGCAGCGACGATTTTCACCGCAAAAGCGGCAGACTCCGGGGATCCGTGATGCTGGCGGGCCCAATGCTGGCGCGTTACCGCAAAGCATATATCCCAAAACCCGGCGGCGACAAGATAGGCCGTCGCAGGCTGGACACGCATATCATCGGCTTTGAAAAGCTGGGGGTACAATTCAACTATCAGCCCGAGAGCGGATTCTTCCACCTCGAAGCCCCCCGGCTGAAAGGAAACTACCTGCTGCTCGACGAACCTTCCGTGACCGGCACCGCCAATATCATCATGGCAGCCGCCATGGCGGAGGGCGTGACCTCTATTTATAATGCGGCCTGCGAACCCTATATCCAGCAGCTATGCAAAATGCTGACCCGGATGGGCGCTCGCATCAGCGGCATCGGCAGCAACCTCCTCCTTATCGAAGGTGTCCGCTATCTCGGCGGGACCGCGCACCGGATGCTGCCCGACATGATAGAGGTCGGATCCTTTATCGGTCTCGCAGCCATGACCCAAAGCGAGATCACTATCCGGAACGCCGGCCTCGACAATCTGGGTATCATTCCTGACAAGTTCCGCCAGCTGGGCATCCGCCTCGAATTCAGGGGCGACGATATCTATATCCCCGGTCAGGATATCTATGAGATCCAAACATTCCTGGACGGCTCCGTCCTGACGATCTATGACAATCCCTGGCCCGGATTTACCCCGGACCTCCTCAGTATAGTGCTCGTCGTAGCCACGCAGGCCCGCGGCTCCGTGCTGATCCATCAGAAAATGTTTGAAAGCCGCCTGTTTTTTGTAGATAAGCTGATCGATATGGGCGCCCAGATCATCCTCTGCGACCCGCACCGGGCGGCCGTTATCGGCCTGGCCAGGGAGCAGCGCCTCCGTGGCATCAATATGAGCAGTCCCGATATCCGCGCCGGTGTCGCCCTGCTCATCGCCGCCCTCAGCGCCGAAGGCAAAAGCGTGATCCAGAATATCGAACAGATCGACAGAGGATATCAGTATATCGACGACCGGCTCCGCCAATTGGGCGCCCAAATCAACAGAATATGAATTCCGGGGAAAAGATCATTATCATCACCGCCCCGTCAGGCGCCGGCAAAACATCCATCACGCGTTACCTGCTGGAGAAATACCCGGCCAACCTCGCTTTTTCGGTCTCCGCTGCCACACGCTCGCCACGTAGCTACGAGAAGGACGGGACAGACTATTATTTCATTTCCCTCGACGCTTTTAAGCAAAAGATCCTTCACAATGAATTTGCAGAGTGGGAAATGGTCTATGAAGGAAAATACTATGGAACGCTCAAAAGCGAACTGGACCGGATCTGGAAAGCAGGAAAGACCCCCCTGCTCGACATCGAGGTAAAGGGCGCCATACATATCCGTGAACGATACCCGCACTCAACCCTGGCCCTTTTTATCGAACCGCCTTCCGTCGACGAATTGCGCCGCCGGCTCGAAATGCGCGGCACCGAGACAGTCGAAAGCCTGCTCGCCCGCGTCAACAAAGCCTCCTACGAGATCTCCTTCAAACATCACTTCGACCGGATCATCGTCAATGACGACCTTCCGAAAGCCTGCCGCGAAGCGGAATCGGCCATCCGCGAATTCCTCGGCATCTGACCCTCAGCGCCCACATCCCTCATCACGTGCCGCCAACCCCGACTTCCATAATGAATTGTTAATATTCGATTTTTCGGGCTATTTTTACAGTCCGAATTAACATGATTAACGCGTATCCCCTTATCTGGTCCGTGGTCGCCTGGGTGATGATCGCCTTCTTTTCAGGCATCGAAGTTGCATTCCTGCGGGCCAACAAACTGGCGATCGAACTGAGGAAAAAGCAAGGCCTGAACAGCGGGATCATCCTTTCGAATTTCGTAGAACACCCGGTTCAGTTCATCGGTACCACACTCACCGGTTATAATATCTTCCTCGTCGTCTTCGGTTTAATGGTAGGCGAAACCTTCCTGCCCGCCTGGAATTGGCTTATCACCCACTACCATATCGACAATAGCTGGGTCAATATCATGCAACTATTTGTCGAAACAATGGCTGCATCCCTGTTCATCCTGCTATTCGGCGAATTTATTCCCAACGCCCTCTTCCGCGCCAATAGCAACTCCCTGCTAAGCTTCTTCGCCCGAACAATGGAATTCTTGAACAAACTGCTCTATCCGATTTCCGCATTCTTCGCCGCTATCGCCCAATGGATCCTTAAATATGTGTTCAATGTCCGGATGGATGAGCGAAAAGGAATAATCTCCGTCACCGACCTCGACCGCTTCCTTCAGCAGACAAGAGATACAGAGGACGACTCCAACGACCTGAATAAAAATCTTTTCGAAGCAGCCCTCGCCCTCCCCAAAGTCAGAGTCCGGGAATGCCTCGTGCCACGGAAAGAGATCGAAGGCATTGACATCAACGCCGGAATGGAGGAAGTAAGAAGGAAATTCGTCGATACCCGGCTTAGCAAGTTGGTCGTCTACGATGGCAACCTGGATCATGTGGCCGGATACATCCATCAGCTCGACCTTTTCAAAGATCCTTCAGCCATCAAGTCGATCATGCACCCCATCCCGGCCGTACCGGAAAGCATGAGCGCCACTGACCTGATAAACAAATTCAGCCGCGAGAGGAAGAGCATCGCCTGGGTCGTCGATGAGTTCGGCGGCACCGCAGGCATCGTAACCATGGAAGACCTTCTGGAAGAGATCTTCGGCGAGATCCGTGACGAATACGATACAGAAGAGCTTGTTGAAAAGAAGTTATCAAACGGCGAATATATCTTCTCCGGTCGGCTGAAACTGGACTATATCAATAAGAAATACGGGCTTGAATTGCCGGAGAACGATTCCGAAACGCTTTCAGGATTTATCATCAATCAGCACGAGACCATCCCCCGGCTCAAAGACCGGATCATCATCGGTGACTACGAATTCGAAATCGTTAACGTCAGCGACACCCGGATCGAAATGGTCCGGATGAAAGTCCTGAAATAGCCCCCGTTAACCAATGTTAACCCGTAGTTAATCGCGTGGGGTTTTTTCTCAATCCTGAACTTTTTGTCCACCTTCGCATCGTAAGAGTTGACAATCAAAATTTTTCATAGGTCAGTTAGGAGTAAACAACGCACTCTGTAATGGGGTGCTTGTTTTTTTATACCCCCCCATGCCGCTTCCAGATCTCCGTCTTCATCTGACATCTTTCAATGTCCTGACGATAATCTTTGATCTTTTCATCGCTTTGACTGGCCAAAATGGCTTTTTCGAAGTAATAGATCGCCTTCTCATAATTCCGCCGCAACTCTTCGGACAACGCAAAACGCCCATACACCCAGGACTTGTCGATGGTCCGGATCCGCAGGCATTTTTCCAGGTGCTGCTGAAGCTCATCGAATCGTTCCATATCCATCAGCAAAGCCGCAATATGAAAGTAGGAGTGGGGGTATAGCGGGTCACATTTTACTGCTGTTTGAAAGTGATTTTCCGCTTTCGAATAATCATCGAACTGCGTCTTGTACAGCCAGCCCATGGAATTATGCGCCTGTGCACTGTCCGGCTCCTCATACAAAATACTTTCATACTTCTTGAACGCCTCCGCATAATTGTTGTTCTTGATATCCGCTTCGGCCTCAAGATATAACTCTTCAGAATTTGCATTCATAGACTATGATATTTTTACCACTCCAACACCCGCGGTATTACCAACCCAGTATCCACGCAAAAATCAGCGGCACAACAATGGTGGCATCACTTTCAATAATGAATTTCGGGGTATGGATATCCAGCTTGCCCCAGGTGATCTTTTCATTCGGGACCGCGCCGGAGTACGACCCGAAAGACGTGGTCGAATCCGAGATCTGACAGAAATAGCTCCAGAAAGGGACATCGTGCCACTCCAGGTCCTGATACATCATGGGTACCACACAAATGGGAAAATCCCCCGCGATCCCGCCGCCGATCTGAAAGAATCCGACTCCTTTCCCGCCGCTATTTTCACGGTACCAACCGGCCAGCCACGTCATGTATTCGATACCGCTTTTCACCGTACTTGCCTTCAACTCATTCTTGATAACATAGCTTGCAAAAATATTGCCCGTAGTACTGTCCTCCCAGCCGGGAACAACGATCGGAATGTTCTTTTTCGCGGCCGCCACGATCCAGCTGTCTTTTGGATCGATCTCATAGTATTGGTCAAGGTCGCCGCTGAGCACCACCTTATACAGGAACTCATGGGGAAAATATCGCTCATTCTTCGACTCCGCTTCCTTCCACACCTTTACCAAATGCCGCTGTAACCGGCGGAAAGCCTCTTCCTCGGGGATACAGGTATCCGTCACCCGGTTGAAATGATTCTCCAGCAGATTCCATTCATCCTGCGGCGTCAGATCCCGGTAATTGGGCACCCGCCGGTAATGACTGTGCGCCACAAGGTTCATCACGTCCTCCTCCAGGTTTGCGCCGGTACAACTGATAATATCCACCTTCCCCTGCCGGATCATCTCCGCAAGCGAGATCCCCAACTCGGCTGTGCTCATAGCACCGGCCAACGTGACCATCATTTTCCCTCCTTCCAGCAAATGCGTTTCATATCCTTTGGCAGCATCGATCAAGGCGGCCGCATTAAAATGGCGGTAATGATGCCCGATGAACTGCGATACAGGACCTTTGCTCATGACTTGACGTTTTTGAGTATATAAATGAGCCGCAAAAGTACTGGATTTTACGGACAGCAGAAAGCAGACCTTACAGACAGCGAAAAGCCGGCCCTACTTTATATGTTCGAGCCGGCTCCTAAGGCTTCCCGCCTTATTCCATTCAAAACTGACTTTTATTCTGCAATTGCCTTGCGCTCCTTGCTGTATACGTCCCAGGAAGAAAGATTTTCCGATTTCAATACGATCTTCTTATCGCTGTTCTCGATCGTAACATAATACGTAGTCTTGTTGTCACTGGAGATCTCGAACAGATCCGTGATCCAAAATGCCGTATAATCCCTGCGAAGACCGGTGATCAGGTTGATAGGCAGTTGATCGGAAGTGATATTACGAACCACAGCCTGCAGGTCACCGTTAGTAAAATAATATGCGGTAAGGATCTGGCCATTCATCGAGAACGTAGCTTTCAAAAAATTGTTCTTCTGCTCCCATTTGATAATGCTGGCCGTGGCAAAATCTTTCTTAAAGGCATCACGCGCTTCCTGGCTGATCCCATTACCGGTTCCATTTGCGAATACGCTGAATCCCATCATCATTACTGTAGCGAGGGATAAGATCATCTTTTTCATGTTATTTGCTTTATAAGTTATTAATGTCTTTTTCTTTTCTGCCAAAACACCGGAGGCGTTCACCTGTCATTTGTTTGATAATAGAGACGCGGCCTGTTCTTTTCATGTTGCATCTTGTTCGAAATTTTTTTTACCGCTCATCACTGTATCATTTTCGTACAATCCGCTTTTCAAAGGATATAAGACGGAACAAAACTATTTATGTTACACTCCCGCGCAAGCCAATATTGACCAATGGCTCTTCTATGTTACCGGATTATGAACAAACACAAGCAATACCGTTAGTGGACCCCATAAGAGCAGGATTAGAATGCTGTATTGACAATGGTTTGAGATCAAATTCTTAATAAAACTCTAAAATGACTTTACGTTGTGTTAAATTAAATTTTCGGCAAAAATGCCCGTTAGATTCGATAATTTACAGGAAGATGAATTACCTGGCTCACGCATATCTATCCTTTAATCTCCCGGACATTGTGGTCGGAAATCTGATCAGCGACTTTGTAAAAGGCAAACGAAAACTCGACTATCCCCCGACGATCCGCACCGGGATCGCCCTGCACCGCGCTATCGACACCTTCACCGATACCCACCCGGCCGTCCGTGAAGCAAAGACTGCATTCAAACCCGACTACGGACTTTACTCTGCCCCCCTTACCGACATTGCTTTTGACCATTTCCTGGCCAACGACCCGCTGATCTTCCCATCTCCTGCCAGCTTGTCCGCCTTCGCCCGCCAAATCTATTCACACCTGGCGTCCCGCTCCGGCCTCTTTCCGGACCGCTTTAACCGGCTCTTCCCTTATATGCGCGACCAGGACTGGCTTTCCGGATACCGGACAATGGAAGGCATTTTCGCGAGTTTTGCCGGCCTGGCCCGCCGCGCAACCTATATGCCGCCTCCGAACAACGCCTGTCGGCTTTTTGATATTCATTATCAATATATTAGAGAGTGTTACACCGCATTCTTCCCTGAACTGGCGGCATTCGCGCTCCACACCCTCGGCGACCTTCAGTCCTGATACCGGATTCGACCGCCTATCCGGAAAATTTGGATAATTTCGCCTATGTGCGGCATTGCAGGTATTCTCTCCCCCGATCCGGTCAAATTGACCCCGGACCGGCTGAAACTCATGACCGACGCCCTCGCCCACCGTGGTCCGGACGGCGAAGGCCACTGGCTCGACCCCGCTGGTCACATCGGCCTGGGCCACCGGCGCCTGTCGATCATCGACCTGAGCCCCGCAGGTATCCAACCCATGACCTACCTCGATCGCTATACCGTTATCCACAACGGCGAGATCTATAACTATATCGAACTGCGCGAATTGCTTCAATCCAAAGGCTACACTTTTTCCACCCGGACGGATACGGAGATCATCCCCGCGGCATATGATCACTATGGCGCCGATTGCTTACAACATTTTGAAGGGATGTTCGCCTTCGCACTTTGGGACAAACAGGAAAGACAACTCTTCCTTGCCCGCGATCGCTTCGGCGAAAAACCCCTATTCCTTTTCCAGGACGAAACCCAGTTCCTCTTCGCCAGCGAAATGAAAGCCCTTTGGGCAGCCGGGATACCGAAGACCTTTAACCCCCCGATGCTCTTTAATTTTATTACCCTCGGCTATACGCAAAACCCCGCCGACCCCGCCGAAACCTTCTATAAAGGGATCACAAAACTCCCCGCCCGTTCCTTCCTTCAATATAATACCGTTACCAGGCAACAGCAGATCCGCGCATATTGGGATCCAATCACCCATCATCCCCGCGCCGCCAAACGGGAATCAGCTATCCTGGAAGAATTCGACGCTCTCCTGTCCGCATCCGTCCGGCGCAGACTGCGAAGCGATGTCGCCATCGGCGCCAGCCTTAGCGGTGGCCTGGACAGCTCCGCGATCGTCGCCTACGCCCTTGGCCAGCCCGACCCGCCAAAGGCGCTGCCTGCATTCTCCGCTATCTTTCCCGGCTTTGAAAAAGACGAATCCTTCTACATCGATAAGATCGCACGCCATTTTAGCCTGACCAACTATTCCATCACCCCGACCGCAGCCGATCTTGTCAACGACCTCGACCGACTCGCCGCACATCAGGAAGAACCCTTCCAATCTTCCAGCATCTACGCCCAGTACCAGGTCCATTCCCTGGCCAAAGCCCACGGTATCACCGTCCTGCTGGATGGCCAGGGCGCCGACGAATTGCTCGCCGGTTATCCGAAATATTTTACCTGGTATTGGCGCGAATTGTACCGCAGCAACCCCAAAGCCCTGATGAAGGAGCTCGACGCCACACAACAACCGGGCGCCCGGAAAGAATGGACCTGGAAGCATCGCCTGGCCGCGATGATGCCCGATCTTGCCGCAAGTTTCCAAAAACGACGGCGGATCACCAGACAACACTCAAACAAAGACCTGTCACGTGATTTTGTCCGCGCATCAGGTGTCTCATATTATGAACTGCCCCCAATTTGCCTGCTGAATGAAGTATTATATTATAATTCTTTGACCAACGGACTCGAAGAGCTTCTCCGCTACGCCGACCGCAATTCGATGGCGCACGGCGTGGAGATCCGGTTGCCCTTCCTCGATCACCGCCTCGCGGAATTCCTGTTCTCACTCCCAGCCAATTTCAAGATCCGCGGGGGATGGACCAAATGGCTGTTACGTCAAAGCACCGAACGGATGCTGCCCCACGATATAGTCTGGCGTAAGGTTAAGACCGGCTACGAACCCCCGCAGGAGCAATGGATGAATAATCCGGCACTCCTCGACCGGATCAGGGAAGCGAAACGCCGCCTGGTCAATGAAGGGCTCCTCGACCGTACCACCCTGCAAAAAAAAATTCAGCCGATGGGCGCCCATGCGGCTGAAAGCTATGACTGGCGATATTTGGTTACAGCGGCTTGCCTCGTTTGATCAGCCTTTTTTGTATTTCTCGACCATCTGCATATTGCCCTCGGCATCCGACCGGACAGTATACCAATTGTGATCGTCTACCAGCTTGACATAATACTCCGTGGTTGTCTCGGTGGACAACTCGGTTACACCAAAGATCGTCTTGCCGGCATATTTCTTCTGGAGCTGGCAAATAATGGAGACCGGAAGATTCCTTTCCGTATAGTACCGGAGAGAGTTGACAAAATGTGCATCCTTGTCATACTCGACTTTTGTAAGAATGCTGTTCTGCCGGAAACTCACCTGGTAGCCATTCGGTTCCTCCACCCATTTGACCTCTTTGGCATCCGGAAATGTCTGTTGAAATGCTTGAAGCAATTTATCGCTGATCGTGAAATCCTTTCCTGCAAATACACCCGCGGAAATGGTCAGCAGGCAGCAGGTGACCAGCAACGTTCTTCTGATAAAATGATTTGATGTCATAACGTGTTATTTAAAGAGTTGATAGAATAATTGCTCATTCACGTCCCAAATCTAATTTCAATTCAACCCTGCGTCAAGCATTTCTACAGCGTCGGTAACGAAAAAACACCGCTTGGAACCGCTGCCCGCAAGCCTTTCGTCCCAAAGGGGTAAAACCGATTTTGAAGCCAGCGAAAAGCTGCGCGAACCGGGAATCTCCATGTTGCTCTTTGCGGGTTAAGCTTTTGTTAAACTGGATGAAGTATCTTTGCGTCATGAAACTTTCCACGAAACTCATCCATGCCGGCATAGAACCGGACCCCTCCACCGGAGCGATCATGACCCCGATCTACCAGACCTCCACCTATGTTCAATCAGCCCCGGGCATTCATAAAGGTTTTGAATATGCCCGCTCGCAAAACCCTACCCGCTTCGCTCTGGAATCCGCACTCGCGCATATCGAGAACGGCAAACATGGATTGTGTTTCAGCAGCGGCGTCGCCGCAACGGATGCGGTTCTTCACCTGCTGGCCCCCGGCGACGAAGTGATCGCCGCCAATGATATGTATGGCGGAACATACCGCTTGTTCACTAAAGTCTATGAAAAGATGGGCATCCGATTCCATTTTGTGAACATGCAGGACGCAGCCGCGATCCGGTCCTATATCAACTCGAATACCCGACTCGTCTGGGCGGAGACCCCAACCAATCCGCTGATGAACATCATTGATATCGCCGCCCTGGCCGCCGTCACCAAACCACATCGGATCATGCTCTGCGTGGACAATACCTTTGCATCTCCCTATCTTCAGAATCCGCTCGACCTGGGAGCCGATATCACCATGCATTCGGCGACGAAATATCTGG
>DASZJO010000079.1:0-33229 GCA_035948015.1 Puia sp. | reverse complement strand
AACTACCTATTGACGTCGCTGCGGTTCTTCGCCAGGAACAAAGGGTTCAGCCTGCTGAATCTCGTCGGCCTCTGCGCCGGAACGTCATGCTGTATCTATATTCTGCTATATGTGCGGGAGCAGTATAGCTATGACCGTGATTTCCCCGATACGTCGAAGATATACCGGGTTGTCGGCCGGGTCGAGGCAAGGGACGGCTCGTTTGACTTCAGGGCAACCACGTCTCCACCGGTTGCGCCGGCGCTGGCGGACGAATTTCCGGTAGTGGCGACCCGGCTGATCCCCACGCTCGGGTCAGAACAAAACCTCCTCATTAGCCAGTACGCCGGCAGGTATGAAAAAGAAGCATACTACGTCGACGAGAATTTTTTCAAGGTGTTCGCGTTTCGTTTTATTGGCGGGAGCGCGGAGCGTGCCCTTGTCCGGTCGGATGCGGTCGTGTTGTCAAAACAGGTAGCCGATCAATTGTTTGGAAAGGATGATCCGATGTATAAAAAGATCACCATTGAGAATAGCGATGGCGATAATTTGTTCACCGTGACCGGTATCATCCAGGAAAGCGGCAAGTCCAGTATTCACGCAAATGTATACATACGCATGGATCCCGACGGCGTAGGAGCCGGATTCCTGCGGGACAACCACTGGTTTGAGCACTATTTTGCCTATACGTTCATCAAACTAAAGCCGAACGTCTCTGTCGGCGAGGTCGGCGAAAAGCTGCCGGACTTTCTGAGCAGACATTCGGGCGGACAGCTGGGTGGCCGCGGGGGCGTCGCGCAACTAATGTTACAGCGGCTCACGGCAATCCACACTACGGGGGGATATGATACCGAAATGTCCAAGACCGTCGACGGATACTTTCTGGCGCTCCTGATCGGGATCGGCTCGCTGATCCAGCTCATTGCCTGCATCAATTTTATGAACCTGGCCACCGCGCGGGCCTCCCGGCGGGCAAAGGAGGTTGGTGTCCGCAAGATCGTCGGCGCCGATAAAAAAGGGCTGGTCACCCAGTTCCTTGCGGAATCCGTCGCATTGTCGCTCATAGCGGTGCTGATCGCGTTGCCGGTACTGGTCCTTGTCCTGCCGTGGCTGAACGAGGCTACTGGCGCGGATATCCCCCGGACGGTCTTTTTCGAGCCGGCGATATGGTTCCTGCTCGTCATCCTGGCTGTAGTAACCGGACTGCTGGCCGGAAGCTATCCGGCGTTTTATCTGACCGCCTTTCAGGTTCCCCGGGTTCTCAAAGGGGATTTCGGCAGCCATGTTTCTGCCGGGGGCATTCGCAGGTCGCTGGTAGTTATACAATTTGCGCTTTCCATCATTTTGATTGCGGGCATGCTCATTATCCGGCAGCAATTGGATTTTATCCGGAATAAGGATTTGGGTTATGACAAGGATGAGCAGATCGTGCTGAGCTTCCATACCTGGGGGCAGCGGAAATGCGCCAATTATTTTGCGATCGCGATGCGACAGTTCCCCGAGATCAGGGATGTTTCATTGACGGACAACTACCCCGGGGCAAGAGGCTTTCAGAACGGCCGGGTCTTCCTGTCGGGTATGAGCCCGGTGGGTGCGATCGGTGTGCGGTCGTTAAATTCGGACGAGCATTTTCTGCAGACGATGGGGATCCGGCTGGTTAGCGGGCGGAATTTTCATTGGAATGATACCGGGTCGGTGATCGTCAACGAGGCGCTGATGCGGCAGCTCGGCCTCGATTCTGCGCGGGCGCCGGGAGCAATCCTGTTCGACATGGACCGCGACACGTTCCGGATTGCCGGCGTGATGAAGGATTTCAACTACCAAAGCCTGCATGAAACGGTTGCGCCGTTCTTGATCGTCTACCGCAGCGGGACATCTGCCTTCAATCACCTGATCGTTAAGGCGCATCCTGTCAGCTATGCCAAGCTCCTGCAGAAAATGGAGGTGATCTGGAAAAGACGGGTATGGATCGCTCCTTTCAATCCCCGGTTTCTCAGCGATGAGGTGCAGTTGTTGTATGCCACGGAGATCATCATGTCGAGGATCGTGGAATGTTTTACGGTCATTGCGATCCTGATCAGCTGTTTGGGGTTGTTCGGTTTGGCCGCCTTCGATGCGGAGCAACGGACAAAGGAGATCGGTATCCGGAAGGTGATGGGAGCGTCGGTGTCGAAGATCGTGGGGCTATTGTCGGGAGGATTCTTCCGGCTGATCGGCACGGCGGTCGTCCTGGCGGTCCCGGTTTCGTGGTGGGTTATGCGCGGCTGGCTAAATGGTTTTGCCTATCATATTCAAATCGGCTGGTGGGTATTCGGGGTCGCCGGGGGTTCGACGATCCTGGTCGCGATGTTGGTCGTGATTTATCAGGCCATGAAGGCGGCGGTGGTGAATCCGGTGAAAAGCCTGAGGGCGGATTAGTTTCGCACTAGTACATTCACACTTGTCTTTTGCCCGCCCGCGAGAAGAAGATCGATAACATAAATGCCGGCTTCGGAAGGCATGGTAACCTGCGTGGATGGCTGAACGTTGGCAATTCGCCGAAGGCCCAGGCCTTTCATGTCGGTGATTTGCAAGATTGCGCCCTGCAATGCATCGGCGGAATAGTTGCTGACAACTGTGACCGATGTTCCCCTTGCGGCAGGATTCGGGAAAACCCTTACCCCTGCGGGTATCGCCGTGCCGGGTGTAATCGTAAGGATACAGGTTTGGATCTGCTGGCGGTCCTTATTGGTTGCGATCACAAAGTACTGCCCATCGAGGGGTGTTTCGCTGTAGTAGGGATCGGTGGCCCCGGCGATCGCGCTGTCATTCTTATACCATTGCCAGGCGATATAGTCCCCGCTGCTATTATCGAAAAAGAGCACATCGTTCCAATGCTGACTGATCAGCGAGGTCGATTGATACAGTACGGTATCGCTAACTGCCTCCGCGGCGGTGTAATTGCCATTGCCGGATTGTAAAGCGGTGACGACTGCCGTGCCCGGCTTTAGCAAGGTCAATATATCCCCGGATATAGTGGCGATGCTTTTGTCAGATATGGTATAAGTGACGGATAGTCCGCTGCTGGCCGTTGCATCCAGCTGAATTATTGAGGAGGCGCTGCATCCAATGGAGAGTGTCTGGATCCAGGTAATTTGCTGTGCAGCTTTGGTAATTGTAAAGTTATTGCCGGTAAAACTGATCGTATAGTTGCCGCCTGCAGTCAAGCTTCCGATGGTAATGGGATAGCTGCCCACATTCTCGCCCGGTGACCTGCTGAGGCTGCCGGTCAAGTTTACCCCATTCGGCAAACCGCTGACGATGTAGGTGAGCGGCGGGTCGGCCGTACCGTATTGTTTTGTTGCCGGATTGGCGCTCGCAAGGATAACGGCGCCATGGATGGTGAGCGTTCCGGGTATGTAATTAATGGTATAGTTGGGATCGGTGGCGCCGGATGCGGCGATGGGATAGGTCCCCGGCGGGGAGGAAGCAGTGGCCGTCGTAGTGATCGTGGGCGGGGTGTTTAGGCTGGATGCATTGTCTCCGTTCACGAACCCGGTAATAGAGAAGCTTAAGGTCGGCAGCGGGCTGCCATAGTTTATACTCGCATTATTGGCTGTGACGGTAAGAGACGCGGGATCGATCACCAGGGTATAATCCTGATCGCCGGAATCCGGACCCTGTTCGTGTCGGCCGCCGGATTTCTCTTTCGCAGTAACGGTAAAAGTATAGGTCCCGGCAGCGCCGGGCGTGCCGGATAAGACCCCATTGGCGGATAAGGACATACCTGTCGGAAGGCTGCCTTTGGAAATAGAGAACGTGTAGGGAGGCGAACCCCCGGTCACAGTAATTTTCTGACGGGGATAGGCTGCCCCATATTGTCCGTTGGGGATGGAAGTGGGAGAAAAGACGAACGCCGGCTGGGCGAATAACATGGTGCTCAAGCCGGTCAAAAACGCGATGCAAATTGCCTTTGGCATAGGGGAGACAGAGAGGTTTTGTCGATTCGGTCTGTTGCTGTTATGCTATGCAATTGCCATACCACGGTGGCGGTTAGTATTGTTTTGTAGCGGTAGACCTTGCAGGCGGAATATAAACCGGGTAGCTTCCTCTTTCCACGATGATACTTCCGGAAATGGAGAAGGTATGCGCGTCATTGGTGTAGATGAGGCCGCCGGAAACAGCGGCGTTTAGACCCAGGCCGGTGAAACTGTTGCCCGGATATCCGGGATTATGAAAAGGGGTGTTGTAAAGACTGCTGAAATGGAAAGCGGTCGGGGCGATACTCGCCGATGTAAATGCCGTGAAGTTGCTATTGAGGGGACGGTAGACCGCCACGCCAATGGGGGCGGATACATAGGAAAGGCCGCCGCCTAAGAACACATAACCTACATTCACGCCGGTGAAAGGCTGTATCTGCAGGTGGGCCGGCTGCGTCTGCTGTATCTGCTGGATCTGCTGGATCTGCGCCTGAGAGGTGAGAAAAGCGATGCACGTGAGTATGGTGAGCAAGGGCCGCATTTGGACGGTTTGTACTATAAATGTACGACATTTCAGGAAGATGCCTGCCGAAGGGAAGAAATCGCATCCACCAGCCGGTCCAGTTCTTCCGGCATAGTAAACACGTTCGGCGTAATGCGGCAGCCCATGACGTCGCCTTCGGGCATGTCGATGGCGACGGTGTATATCCTGAACCGTTCGAGGAGCTGCGCGGCCATATCTGCGGGTTTCATCCCCTTTATTCCGACGTTAGCGATTGCACAGGCGCGCAGCGGGTCTTCCGGAGTGTTGACGATAACACCAGGCAGGTTGCGGGCTTTGGCGGTCCAGTATTGTTGCAGGTACCGAAGACGCGCTTCTTTTCTTTCGGGTCCCAACGTATTATAATAATCCAGCGCGTTGGCGATCGCGAGGTCGGTATGGACCGGCAGCGTGCCCGTATGATTGAGGGTAGCGATTGCGGTGGCAGATGGATCCGGTTCGGCGAGCAAGGGCCAGATCTTGCTTACCTTTTCCTTTTTTACAAAAAGAATCCCGGCGCCCAGCGGCGCGCTCAGCCACTTATGCAGGCTCGAGCCGTAATAATCGCAGTCGAGCGCCGGGATCGTGTGTTGGATGTGGGCATAGGTGTGTGCGGCGTCGACCATTACCTCCACGCCGTGGCGGTGGGCCATGTCGCAGATCTTCCGCACCGGGAGGATCTGGCCGGTGACGTTGACCATGTGGCTGACCATGAGCAGCTTTGTCTTTGGCGTAATGGCACGCTCATAGAGGGCCACCAGCTCGTCGTCGTTTGCGGGGTGATTGGGGACGGAGACGACTTTTCTCACGACCCCGTAGCGCCGTTCGACCTGCTGGAACATCCGCAGCATAGCGCCGTAGTCCTGGTAGGCCATGATCGCTTCATCACCTGCTGCCCAGGGATAGCCGCCGATGATCATGTCCAGCGATTCGGTGGTATTGCGGGTGATGATGAGGTCTTCGGGTAAACAGCCGGCGAAGGCGGCAAGGCGGGCGGCAATTGCCCGCTTGCGTTCAAACTGAACCGTCCGCATATAATAAGCGCCTTCGTAGTTGACGTCCCGGACATGCTGAAGGAATGCTTCGAGGATCTCGGCGGGCTGGATGTTATAGTAGCCGTTCTCGAGGTTGACATAATCCGGCTTCAGACGATAGCCGCCACGGATGGCCGCCCAGAATTCTTCGTCGGCAGCGAGGTCGGCCGCCCGGCGGTGACTGTTCCTGCCGATGCGTTCAGCCATTCCCAGCAAGCTGACCGGTGCGGTCAACCCGGCGAGCGCCATGCCTTTGAGAAATGTTCGTTTGTCCATAGGCGCTAATTTTTCAGGGTTGGCGGGCTGGGTTTTTCGGACTGCCGGGCGGGTTCGGGTTTTTCAGTATCCTGTCGAGCTGGGCAATGATGCCGCCGGCGGTCTGCTGATCCTGTTGAAAATATGCATTGGCGGCATCGCCCTGCGCATTGTAATACGCGAGCTGCTGGCGGCAGTCCCGGATGGTGGCGTTGGCAATCCTGGTGGCCATTGCCGTATCGCCGGCCAGGGCGAACGCGTTGGCGTACTGGAGCGAGGTTATGTTCTCCATATTCCGGTCGGACACCATCCCATAGGGGAGCGTCGTCGGGTCGATCATCTTATAGCCATAGTTCAATACCCGAAGGGCGCTGTCGCGGTTCCCGGTGGTAGCCAGGGCTGCGCCGAGATTCAGAAAAGCGTCTCGGATCGATATCAGCTCCCGGCGGCCGTTCTCATCAAAATAAACGTTGGGCTTCTCGCCGCCGCCGAACTTGAATTTGGTCATCAACGCCGCATACATTTTGTTCAGGTCAATACCCCCGCTGCGGTCCTGGCGAATGGGTGTCAGCCGGTAGGCCAGGCCGTCGTTCACGACATAGTTTTCAAGTCCCAGGTTATAGGGCGGGAAAGTGAAATAGACCGGGCGTTCCCAGTTGTTGGCGGCGATAATATTGAGTTCAGCCAGGTCGTTCTTGTACATCCCATTTCCGGGGAAAGTAAAATTGACCCTGCCCGGGATCGCGGCGCTGTCGGCTGCTGAGACGGTTCCATTGCCCAGCACTGTCGCCTTGTCGACCGGCAGATAGAAATTCTTTGTCGGCATGTAATTGATCATCTCATCACTGGAGGATGGCAGCCGGTTGCTGTCACTTCCTATGAAGGTCATCGCCGCCGAAAGGTTCATGGAGCTGTCTTTCGGAAACCTGCTCTGGTCGAAGTACGGAATATAATTTCGGGTATCCCCCACATACTTATCATGCGACCAGCTGAAAGGGATGGGCAGGCTTTCGTTCACTTTTTCCTTCAATTGGTCGATCATCCATTCCGTCCCAAGCAGCGTGGTGATGACGACCCGGATATCCGGGCGCGTGTTCTCTACCTCCTGGTCATACCAGAGCGGATAGGTGTCGTTATCTGCGGTGGTGAACAAGATGGTTTGCGGCGGACAGGTGTTCAGGTGGTCGGAAGCGATATCCCGGGCGAGGGTTTTTTTATGACGATCATGCGCGGGCCATTCCTGGAAAGCCATCAGCACCGGAACGGCGGCCAGGCAAAGGGCTGAAGCCAGGATAGCGGCGCGGTTGCCGGTCAGCTTTTTGCTCAGGAGATGATAGACGTATAATACGCCAAGGCCAATGTAAATGCTAAAGGCATAAAACGATCCCACAAGCGAATAGTCCCGTTCGCGGGGCTGCGGTCCTGCCTGGTTCAGGTAGAGGATGATGGCGATCCCGGTGAAAAAATAGAGCAGGAATACCACCAGTGCGTCGGACCGGCTTCGTTTCCATTGGTAGGCAAGGCCGGCGATACCCAACAGGAGTGGAAGGAAGAATAAGGTCGCGCGGGCTTTGTTGTTTTTCAGCGAATCGGGCATCAGGCCTTGATCGCCCAGCCGCATATTGTCGACGAAGGAAATACCCGAGATCCAGTTGCCGTCGCGGGGATTGCCTTTGCCCTGGAGGTCGTTTTGTCGCCCGGCGAAGTTCCACATGAAATAGCGCCAATACATCCAGTTGAACTGATAGTTATACAGCCATCTAAGGTTGTCTCCTGCGGAGGGCGGCTCGGTCCCGTCGATCCCCAGCTGTTGTTTATAATAGTCCACATGTCCCTGGCTGTTATCGATGTCCCAGATACGGGGGAACCAATGAATATCATTGGGGTCGTATTCGAGGCCGAGCTTCTTGCCTACGACTTCATATTTGCCGGTATGCAGGTCCTTGTCATAGATATTGCCCGCGTCCTTGTTGCCGGTCGGCCGGGCGGTAAAGTCTGCGCCCCTGACGATGGGCCATTCGCCATATTGGTCCCGGTCCAGGTAGGCCACGAGGTCGATCGGATTGTTGACGTTTTGCATATTAATGGCCGGGCCGGCGTTTGCCCGGACAAGGATCACGGCATAGGAAGAGTAGCCCACCAGGATAAAGGCGAAACAATAAATGGCCAGTTCGAGGGTATGGCGGCCTTTGCGGACGGCCCAGCGGATGCCGGCGACGATTGCCGCTGCCAGCAACGCGATGAAGAAAAAACAACCGGAGTTAAAGGGTAGGTTCATGCTGTTGACGAAAAGCAGCTCGAACCAGCCCATCAGCTTGATGCTATACTGGACGACGAGGATCTGGACGACACCGGTGAGGACGCAGGCGAAAAGGAAGGCAAGGATCATTCCTCTCCGCGAATAATTGAACCGGCGGAAATAATAAGTCATGACTATGGCCGGAATGCTTAGCAGGCTGAGGAGATGGACGCCGATCGACAGTCCGACGACATAGGCGATAAAGACGATCCAGCGGTCCGCTTGCGGTTGGACTGCCTGTTCGTCCCATTTCCCGATCGCCCAGAATGCCAGGGAAATAAACAGCGGTGAGACCCCGAACACGATGCCTTCGACGGCAGAGAACCAAAAAGAATCCGAGAAGGTGAAAGCCAGCGCTCCCACGGCGCCGGCTCCGATGATGACGATGGCTTTTTCTTTGGTGACCGGCTCGTCTTTTTTGACCATCAGCCTCTTTGCAAGCCGGGTGGTCGTCCAGAATAGAAAAAGGATGGCGAACCCGCTGCTCATGGCGGAAAGCAGGTTGACCTGGACGGCCGCATGCGGGTTACCGGTAGCCGCGTCGATATTGCCGCTGAAAAGGATAATAAAGAGCCGGCCAAGCAAGATGAAGAGCGGGGCCCCCGGCGGATGCGAGATCTCCAGCCGGTAGGCGCAGGGAATGAATTCGCCGCAGTCCCAGAAGCTGACGGTCGCTTCGCGGGTGAGGATAAAGACCGTGCAGGCGATCGCGCAGACGATCCAGCCTGAAATATTGTTGATTCTCTTGAAATTCATGCGGATAAATTACGAAAGAATTGGGCGATGTAAAGTGTTGTTAACAAGTCGTTATAAAAATAGCGGGTTTATTGAGCATATCCTTCGGGTCAAATCCCAGGAGGTAGGAGATCTTCCATTTTACGGCTTTGATTTGGTTTCAGGCCTGTATATTTACGGAAACGACCAGTATTATGCGTGTTTCCTCCCTGGTTTTTTTTCTCATTGCTTCCATACACTACCCGTCTGCTGTTGCGCAATATCGAACCGACACCCGGCTGGAGGCGAAGCTGCATGCGCTCACGGATACTTTTCATGGCGTTGCGGGGCTGTATGTCCTGAATTTGCGGACCGGCCGGGAGGTGGCAATTCATGCGGATACGATTTTCCCGACTGCGAGTATCGTCAAGTTGCCAATCCTGGTTGGGATCTTTGCGCGGATCGATTCCGGCGCCTATACCTATCATCAGCCGTTGCTGTATCGCGACTCGCTGGCGCGTAAGGGATCAGGGCTGATGCAGTTCTTCAAAGACAGTACGCCGACCGACCTGCAGACGGCGGTGACGCTGATGATCACGCATAGCGACAACAGCGCGGCGGTCTGGTGTGAGAAGATGGCCGGAGGGGGGGTTGCTATTAATGCATGGCTGGCGGCACATGGGTTCAGTTCGACTCGGGTGAACTCCCGGACGCCGGGGCGGGAGCAGTTTCGGGAGTTGTATGGGTGGGGGCAGACTACGCCGCGGGAGATGGCCCGGCTGGTGACTATGATCCGGGATCAGCAGGTGATCAGTCCGGCCGTCAGTCAGACGATGTATCGGATCATGACGCATGTCTTCTGGGATGAATATGCGCTGTCGCAAATCCCGCCGTATGTGCAGGCGGCGTCGAAGCAGGGGATGGTGGATGATTCGAGATCGGAAGTGGTGCTGGTCAATGCGCCACATGGGGATTACGTGTTCTATGTGGCGACAAAGGGCAACAAGGATCAGCGCTGGGCGCCGGATAATGAGGCCTGGGTGTTGGCAAGGCGGGTGTCGGCGCTGCTTTGGGATTATTTTGAGCCGGGTTATGGGTGGAAGGCTGCGGGGCGGGTGGAATGAAAAAATTTATATATCTTCAGATTGTGGGCAGCCTTTTCGGCAAAGTCGGCGATTGCCAGAAAATCCTTCACATATGAACAAGATCAGGGTAGTCATTTTCGCCCTTCTTATCTGCTGCGGCTGCCATCACCCCAGAACCCTCCAGGAGTCATTGACGATCATCTTTTCCGATCACCTGCGGCAGATCGATACCGCGGCGATGCTGGATTCGCTGCATGTCCGATGGAATATTCCCGTGACGGAAAAGATGGGCAGGATCTTTGACGATTCGATCTATGTGCGGGAATATTCCAGGATAAAGGGGCAACTGGCGGGGGCGCTGATAACAGGTGACAAAGACAGCATCGAGTTTTTTCAATATGAGATCCGCTATATGGAAAAGGAGATCGATTCGATCGGGCATGCGATCGGCGAGAGCGATTCAAGTCACCGGTACGGCTCGCTGGTCGGCTGCGCTTATTATATCAGCGGGAATATGAAAAAAATGATGGACAGCACCATTGTATTTATCGACACGACCAGCACGCTTCGGTTCACAGATTTTATGGATTCGGCGTTGCGGCGGACGGATAAGATGCTACGGTGAAAAAATCCATAATATTGCAGGATCAACCTATTACCTCTCATGAGCCCTGAAGAAGAGCAAACCTGGCGGTCGATCCAAGCGAAGGACGAACAGGTTTTTGAACGCTACTATAAGGAACACTACAAATTCTTCTACCTGGCGGCATGCCGATACCTGGGGGACTCGGGTCCGGCGCAGGAGGCGGTCAATGATGTCTTCATGCGTCTCTGGCAGGATGCGGACAAGCTTGCTATCCAGTCCTCCCTGCGGTCCTATATATACCGGGCGGTTGTCAACCGGTGTCTCAATGAGCTAAACAAGAACAAGCGGGACCGGGAGCAGCACCGGGAAGTCGTTCGCCGGATCGATGATGCTGTCGAATGGAAGGAAATGGAGGACAATGAGCTGAAGCTCCGGTTGTATGAGGCCATCGACCAGTTGCCCGAGCAGTGCCGGAAGGTTTTCCGGATGAGCCGGTTCGAGGGCCTGAAACAGCAGGAGATAGCAGACCGGCTTGGCATTTCGATCAAAACCGTCAAAAATCATATTACCCACGCATTACAGGTGCTCCATAAAGTTTTGGCCGAGTGGAATAGGACCACGGGCTGATTTTTCTGTCTTATAGTCGAAATCATGAATAAGCCTTTTTACGATAATGAATTACCCTGGCCGTTGATCGAAGCGGCGCTGCAAGGCGAACTGGCTTCGGAGGACAAGCTCCTGCTGGATTCCTGGCTGTTGGAATCTCCGGCGAACCGGGAGATTTTCGAGCGGTTGGAGCGAGTCTGGAAGGAAGGGATGGCGGACTACCCCAGGTATCTGGAGGCGGATGAAACCCGGGCCTGGAGCGAAATGCAGGCGAGGCTGGACTCGGGTTCCGTCACCCCGATGGGTGTGATGGGGGGCGATGGCCGCGAGACGGGTGTGGTTCGGGCTATAACCTGGCGCCGCTGGGTTGTCGCCGCATCGGCACTCCTCATCATCGCCGCCGGGGCCGAACTTTGGCAGAATTCGACGAAGGCTGAAGAAAAGAGCTATGCGACCGTGCCAGGTGAACAACAAACCGTTGCGCTTGGTGACGGTACCCAGATTATATTGGAGCCGGAAACGCGGGTCCGCGTGGCATACAGTAAAACATCCAGGACCGTTACATTGGTGGACGGTAAGGCTTCTTTTGCGGTCGTGCATCGCCCGGACCAGCCGTTCGAGGTAGACATGGACGGCGCGAGTATAAAGGATATCGGAACCAATTTTACCGTTTCCAAATCGGCGGATAGCATTCAAATCACGGTGACGGAAGGAAAGGTCGCCTTTACCAACACGATTTCCGGGGAGAGCCGGAAGTTGGCGGCGGGCAGCGGCCTGGTACAGTATATGACCCCGGCGCATCGCGGTGAAATAAAGACACAAGACTTGCGTTTTGACAATGCGAAGCTGTCCGATGTTGTGATGGTGATGTCCGAACGATATGGTAAGCAGATCACCCTGGGGGATTCTTCGCTTGGTAAAAAGAGAATAACCGTCCACCTGGAAGGGGAAAACGTCGATGACGCGATCAAGGTCATCTGTGCTTCCCTTAACCTCGAATCCCAGGCGGACAGCAACGGATATATCCTGAGGAACCGGACGACCAAGTGATCGTCCCAAATGAATGTTTAGGGCTCCTGCATATCTTTTCAAAAGGCACGGCGTAGCTATGATTATGCTGTGCTTTACCGTTTTAGGGAGTTCTTCGCCAGTTTTTGCACAGGATCGGCGGCCTGGTCCGGCCGACACGCTTGTGACCGTTAAAGTGGTAAACAGGCCGTTTGCCGAGGCGCTGTCGATCATCGAGACGCGAATCCCTTACAAATTCGCCTACAGCTCCGAGCTGGCACGCGGGCAAAAAAATATCTCCGTCGCGGTGTCGAACATGCCGCTCTCCGCTTTCCTTTCCCAACTTTTTCAAGGGTCTCCCCTATCGTGGCAGATTATCGGCGATCAGATCGTGCTAACGGCGCCGCCTTCGGCGGCGCCGCGTGTGACTCTCAGCGGGTATATCCGGGACGCCCGGACGAGTGAGTCGCTGGTGGGAGCAAGCGTTTACCTGCCCGGCGCGGGAGCAGGCGTTCAGACGAATTCGTTTGGATTCTTTTCGATTACAGTCCCGGCGACAGACAGTCTCGCGGTACAGGTCTCCTATGTCGGATACCGGTCGTTGATGCGGTGGATAGACGCTTCCGCTGACCGAACAGTACCCTTTGCGCTTGAACATAACGACGAACAGGAGCAGATCGCTAACACAGTCGTGGCAAAGGACCGCCGGGAGGACAACGTGAAAAAGAACCAGGCGGCACTGGTCGACCTCAGCACGGACATGATCGTGGCGGCGCCTTCGGTAAGCGGAAGCGGCGATGTGATCAGCTCGGTGGAGATGCTCCCCGGCGTACAGGCAGGGATCGACGGATCGGCGGGATATTTTGTCCGCGGCGGGAATGCGGGGCAAAACCTCATCCTGCTGGACGATGCGACGCTATACAACCCAAGTCATATTTTTGGGCTCGTGGGGATCTTCAATCCACCCGTCGTCAAATACGCCAGCCTGTTGAAGGGCGGGTTTCCCGCCGCCTATGGGGATCATCTCAGCTCGGTGCTGGACGTGGTGATGAAAGACGGCAGCAATCAGCACCCGGGGGGCAATGTTCAGCTGGGAACGATTTCGTCGGGCGCGACAATCTACGGGCCGCTGGAGACCGGGAAGTCATCGTACCTTGTATCGGCGCGGCGGAGTACGACGGACCTGGTGCTAAAGCCGCTGCTCGACAGCAACTATTTTGCGAACTATTATTTCTACGACGTAAACGCCAAGCTGAATTTTCAGCTCACACCTCGCGACCGGCTCCTCCTGAGTTTTTATACGGGACGCGACAACAATACCTATACCAATGACACCGCCAATGTCAGCGGGATCCAATATGCGATGAACTATGGCAATACCGCGGTGACGCTCCGCTGGAACCACCAGTATTCGGGTCAACTGTTCGGCCATACGGTCGTGGAATATGACAAATATCACCAGTTCCTTTCGGCTACCCAGCTGGGTTATTTCGCCCAGCTCTACTCCGGCATCAGGGATATCGATGCGAAGTCCGAGCTAAGCTGGTATTTGTCACCGGCGCATACAGTGAGCGGCGGGATAGACTTTTTGAACCAAAACGTTACCCCTGCCTCCCTCGCCGGTGCCGTCAGCGACACCTCAGCGTCCATCGTGCCGTCCGGGATCCCGCCGCGGACTTCTGCACGTTTGGCAGTATACGCCAGCGACGATATAAAGCTTGGGAGCCGGTGGCAATTGTACGCGGGGGTCCGCGCGCCTTTTTTTTCCGGGCCGGGCGCACAGTATACAGCGGTAGAACCACGGGCTTCTTTACTATACCTGATCGATCCAACCACCAGTGTAAAGGTCTCGTACTCGAATATGCACCAATACATTCACCTGGTACAGAGCTATAACTCTTCGTTCCCTGCGGAGCTCTGGGTCAGCAGCAGTGCCGTGGTAAAACCGGAAACCTCGCAGGAGTTGACGGCCGGTGTATTCAAGAATTTCGCGTCGAACGTTTTTCAAACCAGCCTCGAGGTCTATTACAAGCAGTTGGGGAATCAGTTGTTGTTCGGTGGATCGGATACGTCGGCAATCAACAGTCAGGTCGAGCAACAGCTCATCTTCGGTAAGGGATGGAGCTATGGTGCGGAGCTGTTTATCCGAAAGAACCGTGGACGGTGGACGGGGTGGCTCGCCTATACGCTTGCATATGCGTACGAAAAATTCGACTCACTAAATGAAGGCGCGACGTTTCCGTTTGCTTACGACAGACGGCAGATGCTCGACCTCTCACTGGCCTGGTCGGTCAACAAACATTGGAAGATCGCCACGAATTTCCTGATCGCCAGTGGAAGGGCTTTTTCGCTGACCCAGGATTCTGCTTTTATCATCGCGATAGGCAACGGCCGGAATGGACACGGGAACGATCCGCTGTATGATAACCCGGGACGTGGGCTTGGACGCGGCAATAACCAGCAGCATGTCGGCTCCTATACCACGATCGAAGACAACTACCGGTTGACTCCCTATAACCGGCTTGATTTCTCTGCAACGTATACCAAGGTCCGGGAAGCACATGGGCGACGGTGGGAGACGGAATGGATCTTCTCGGTATATAATGTTTATGCACGGCCCAATAACTCACTGGTTTACAGGACGATCGATCCAGCGAAGGGGACGGTGATCGCCAAACAGCTTCCGTTGATCCCTGTTATACCGTCAATTACATATAGTCTTAAATTATAATTTAGGCCCCTCCGCCAGGGCTCCCATTACCCCTTCGAACGCCTTCACACCGAATATTCCCGGTTTCCAACTAGGACCATGGGGACAAATATCTGTCTTATATATACACCGGTTAGCCGGGGCCTGAAGAACAAACACAAGAAAAACCTGGCACAAATTCGATCCCTATGAAAACGACCAGAGAACGTCCGATACCGATGAAAGAACCAGATTCGAGGTCCAAATTCCTAAGAGAATTGACCGAAGTATCCATACTTGTGAAAAGACTTAGTGCAATATCCATCCTTATGAGTAAGCCATTCACAAATTCCACACTCATGAAAAGAACTAAAAAAACGGTTTCCGGAATTAAGACAGCCTATATCGCAGCTCTCCTTTTCCTGACGAGCCTATGTATATTTTACTCCTGTAACAAAACGACAAGCGTCGAGAACGGCACTGGTCATTTGGAGGTTCGGCTGACGGATGATCCTTCTACCTTTGACGCAGTATATATCGACATTCAGCAAGTTGAAGTGAACGTTTCATCGGATACCGGCGCCAGTTCAGGATGGCATCCGGTGCCTTTGATACGCCCAGGCATATATAACCTCCTCAATTTCCGCAACGGGATAGACACCGTTCTGGCGGCTACCGACCTTCCGGCGGGTACCTACTCGCAAATCCGGTTAATCCTCGGCGATAGTAATTCGGTGGTTGTGGGCGGGCAATCCTATCCCTTGAAAACGCCTTCCGGGCAGGAGTCCGGCTTGAAGTTAAATATCCACGCGACGCTGACCGCAGGGATTGTTTACCGGCTCTGGATCGACTTCGATGCCGGCCGTTCGATCGTAACCACGGGCAACGGAAAGTATATCCTGAAGCCGGTGATCCGGACCTTTTCGGAGGCCATCGGCGGCAGCATCAAGGGTTATGTTCTGCCGGCTGCGGCAAGACCAGAGGTTTTTGCGATCCAGGGGACCGATACGCTGCTGGCCCTTCCCGATTCAGCGACCGGATACTATTTCTTTGGCGGTGTGAATGCCGGATCCTGGAATTTGTTGTTCCATGCGCAGGACACAACCTATGTCGATACAACCGCAAGTGTGTCGGTCAGCACCGGTGTAGTCACCGATGCCGATACGGTGCTATTGCGACTAAGATAGTCAACCTATGAATTCCGCGGGTCCGGAGATAAGAACCTGCTTTTTGTGTCCGGGCCTGCCTTAATCCGATGCTATGAAATAACTTTAATCCGATGCTATGAAATACTTAATCCCGATCCTACTTCTGTCGGCGGGCCTGCTTCCAAAGCCAGGCCTTTGCCAGTTAAATAACGGGGGTCTGTACGCGAATTTCGGCGTAGACGCGGACACCCGGACTAACTGGATGAAATACGGCCTGGTCACCGGCGCCATATCTTCCGATGACTGGTTCGCGCCTTCCGGCACCGGTCACAATGTCATCGACACATCGAATGCCGCCAGCTACCTGGCGCTACTGAAGGCTGGGGCCAACATCAGCTTCAATCAACGGATGTCGGCGCTGCTGTATGCCAAGATAGGCGGGAAGCTCTGGCTGGATGCGGTCTATGGGCGGGATTACCAGGCGGCAGCACAGCTTAAGGATACCACGGTTTTCACGATGGCCGCCAAGAACGGGGACAATCCCGGCATTTGGACGGGCGGGGTGACGAATGTACCCGATAAGAACGACCTGGTGGATGTCTATGCCCATATGCGCAGGGATGGCCTCACGGTGCATGACTCCTTGTGGCTGTTCACAGGGGTGTCCACTTTCGGAACGCGGGGATCGAGCTATTTTGATGTTGAATTGTATAGAAATTCCTTCTCTTATAATGGTGCTACCGGGACCTTTACGACGGCGGGCACCAGCGCCGGGCATACCGAGTGGTTGTTCGATGCCTCCGGCAATATCATCCAAACCGGCGATATGATCATTGCAGTGGATTTTACTCCCGGATCGGTCCCGGTGATCGATCTCCGGATCTGGGTGAGTAATACGACGCTGACCACGATAATTCCCAAGTATTTCGATTTTACCGGCGCGTTCAACGGCGCTACCGCCTCTCCCACGTATGGTTATGCGTCGATCGTCTCCAAGGCCGGGACGACAGCGTGGGGAGCGGGGATCTCTAACTACTCCGTGAATGCGACACTGGATACTACCTATTCCACCCCCTGGGGGACCGGCGCTCCCTCGGGCGGGGCCAACTGGTCCGCGCAGTATTTGAGCCAGCAATTCATCGAAGTAGGGTTAAACCTGACGCGGATCGGCGTCGACCCTGCGCTGTATTCTGCGCTGAGCGCGTGTCAACCCTTGTTCTCGGATATCTTTTTCAAGTCGCGGTCGTCGAACTCCTTTACCGCAGATATGAAGGACTTCGTGACGCCGATGGTCTTTACGCGACCCCCGGTGATGGACTATTCGCTGAATGGCGATACGATCCGATGCAATCATCCGGCGGCAACCATTAAGCTTACAAATAATTCTACGGCCGGATATTATACCTGGCAGACCCTTAGCGGTTCGATCTCCGGCAGCAACAGCGACAGCTCACAGCTGAGCATCGGGAAGCCCGGAACCTATATCGTGTCGGCTTCTCCTGCGAACGGTTGTCCCCCGACGCGGGTAGATACCATCGTGGTACCGATAGACACTTTCCCGCCGGTGGCTTCGGCATTTGCAGGGCTGTCGGGGAACCAACTGGCTCTCTACGGCGGTAATCCGGTCGCGAGCAATTATCCCACGCCGTTTGGCGGCTCGCAGGGATTGACGTATAGCTGGAGCGGTCCTGATGCCTTTTCATCGACGTTGCAAAATCCATTGACGGATACTATATGGGGGACCTATCACCTCACGGTTACCGAAAAGCGAAATGGGTGTACGGATACCGCGTCCACGACGGTTACGGCAAGCATGTTTGACGTGTTGCTGACAAATGAACTGGTGGTCAGCGGAATGTATACCAATGGCGGGGTTGCTCTGCATTGGCAGGACGGGAATGCGGCTTCTGGCGTGTCTTATGTGGTCGAACGGATGGATGCCTCTTCGGTCTTTCAGCCGATAGGGACGGCGGCGGGCGACGGATGCCGGTGTTATGTGGATGCGCATCCGTTGGCTGGTCAGGACTTTTATCGTGTCGAGGCAGTTCCGGCAAGCGGGGCGGCATATTATTCTGCGGTGGTGAGCGTAGGGACCATCGGGATGGGCGACAGCTTTTATCTCGCGGGCGGACCTGCGGGGATGAACTTCATCGCCAATACGAGTAAGGATGAGCAAGGTGTGCTGGTCATTTATGACGTGACGGGACAGACGCTGCAAAAGCGGAGTGTCTCTTTGACCAAAGGAAGCAATACGATCGCGCTGCCTTCGGCCGGTGGACAGCCGGCGGTACGGATAGTGGGGTTGTTTGTACAGGGTGCCCCGGTCTTTACGGGTAAGGGTTTGTTTTGACAAGTAGCAATGATCATGGGAATATTTCGGAACCTGGTGCGGCCTTAAGGCGCGGGCTTCGTGGCGAAGCCGATTGGAATGGCATCAACGAGTTACAGTGACTTGACCATATCTTTCGTAGTTTCCTTGTACGCCGGGTTCGACCCGGACGGCGGTCTCGATCCCTTCTTTGAGGGCTGCGCGGTATTGTCCGAGGTGCGCAGAGTCGACGATAATGCGGGCTATTCTTACCATGAGTTTGCTTTCCTGCGCTTTGGCGCGATTGATTGTTGTCACGGCGAGCAGGCCGATCGTAACGATTATTATCCTTGGTAATTTCATAATCTGTATTGTTCGTCGGTCACTTTTTCCATCCAGTCGACGACCTTCCCGTCGAGGCTCTCCTGAATCGCGATATGGGTCATCGCAGTGGTGGGAGTGGCGCCATGCCAGTGACGTTCACCGGGGGAAAACCAAACGACGTCGCCGGGATGGATCTCTTCGAGTGGGCCGCCTTCACGCCGGGCCCAGCCGCAACCGGCGGTCACAATGAGCGTTTGACCGAGTGGGTGAGTATGCCAAGCTGTCCGGGCGCCGGGTTCGAAAGTGACACTTGCGCAGGCCCCGCGGGCGGGCGCTTCGGTCGTAAACAAAGGATCGATCCGGACTGTACCGGTGAACCACTCGGCAGGGCCCCTGGCGGACGGCGTTGAACCAACTCGTTTAATTTGCATGGGTATACTTTTTAGTTCATTTTATAAAGGTACGGCTACAATAAGACAATTAAAGCGGGTGAGATACTAATGGGTTCACAGAGCCGTTTAATTGCCGACCCCGACCCTTTGAAAACTTTAATTCATGTATACCCTAAAACCCAAGGCAGCCAAAACCGCTGCGCTCCTTTTCGTATTCTCTGCACTTACTTTTTCTGTATCTGCCACGCAACCAACCTCCAGCAAGTCGACCAGTAAGACAAAGAGTTACGTCATGGTGCGACATGGCAAGCTCATCGAAGTGTCTCACGGTCACCGGACCGCGGTAAAAAGGAACATCATTCTGACAAACGAGTCGACACTTCACCCTGACGGTTCGATCGATGCCGGCAGTGGGGAAAGTCTGAAATTAAAGGAAGGTCAGTACATTACCATGGACGGGCATATTGGTAAGGTCAAAGATCTGAAGCGGCACTCCTAAGACGGCTGGATACCGAATGTGTTTGCAGAAGCGCTGCGGACCGCTTAATTTTATGGAATGAGCATCACGGACATTAAGATTAGCGCTCTCCTAAAAGAATATTGGCCGGCGGTCAGGACAATTTACGAAGCGGGGATCGCTACCGGTCACGCGACATTTCAAACCAGCGCACCGGGCTGGGAGGAATGGGACAGCTCGCATTTGAACCATAGCCGGCTGGTCGCTACTGCAAATGGGGTGGTGATCGGCTGGGCGGCGCTCACGCCTGTTTCGGGCCGCTGCGTATACGCCGGTGTCGCGGAAGTAAGCGTGTATATCGCACCGGGTTATCGGGGTCAGAAGGTAGGAGAAGGCTTGCTGAAGGCGCTTATCGTTAGCAGCGAACGTAATCATATCTGGACACTGCAGGCGGGGATCTTCCCTGAAAATACGGCCAGTCTGAAGATCCATGCCAACTGCGGGTTCCGGACGGTCGGCATCCGGGAAAAGATCGGGCAGATGGAAGGCCGGTGGCGGGATACGGTGCTAATGGAAAGACGAAGTAAGATTGTCGCGATATAATAACAAAAACCCCCGAACGATCGGGGGTTTTTCATGCGGTTATCCCATCTGTTTACTTATGACAGCAGCCTGCAGGGCAGTGTACCGGGCAGTTCGGAGGGCAAGGACAGGGCTCCGTGCAGACGTTTGCGCAAAGCGTATATAAATCCAACAGAACAAACATGATGAATAATTTTATAATGAAAAAAGTATTTCGGCTTATTTACGAGAGGTGGGCGATGTCGGGCGGTTTCCAGTGATGCTGATAATAGTCGGTGAGCAAATTATCGGGTTTAACCGCATATTCGGTGGTTATTTCGGTACGCGTCGGTTCGAAGCGAATAAACGACGGAACGGTTATGAGGGCGCAAAGCGGGCAATCGAAACAGCAGGCGGAATGTTCGGGCTTTCGGCTGTTTGGAAGACCGCTTTTTTGGTCCTTGCAGCAGGCGGCTTGCGTTTTATGGCAAGTGCCATCTTTGTGGCAGCATTGATCCGGAGTGTTGGCGCCGCTATCTTGTTGGGATACCGGGCACACCGCCGCGAGGTTCACGGCACCGGTGAACAGGATGCCGAGCGGGAACAATAATATGAAAGCGGCGAGCCTTCGCATGATTTTATAAAGATACACAAAAATCCGATGGCACGGCCGACGAAACCGGATTCCAGATTGCATACAGATTCGCTTCTTATCATTACCCGCTGTCGGCCTGTTCTTACCCCTTTTGTAAAACAATGCTTACCGTTAGGTTTGGATGTTAAATCGTTATCTTTAGAAAAACGACAAACTGCCATGAAAAAGACTACTATTTTTTACTGGATCGTCACGGGTATATTTGCGGCGTTTATGCTGATTGGCTCCATCCCGGATATTCTTTCGGTCAAGGATGCCGTTGATCTCTTCCATAAGCTGGAAGTGCCGGCCTATTTGCTCCCTTTCCTCGGCGTCGCAAAAACGTTAGGGGTGATAGCCATCCTGATCCCCGGATTCCCTGCGCTGAAATATTGGGCGTATGCGGGATTGACCTACGATCTGATCGGCGCGGGCTATTGTGCCGCGGCATCCGGACAGCCAATCGGCGGAGCGCTTTTTATGATCGTGCCGATCGCGTTCTGTCTCACTTCCTATATGCTCTGGCGGAAGAAGACGAAGCTGAGTTAATTGGAATACCGTTGCTCCAACTGTTTCAGCACCATATCGATTACACCCCCGGGTCCTTAGGGCTTCGTTAGAACAATTTTGATCGGGTTGGTACCGGCAGGAAAACTATACTGTAGCTGCTGGTCCGCAAACACATCGACCGTACCATTGGGTGAGTTGGTGAATTTGGCGTCGCCGACAAAGAGCTGGCCCGTGATGGGATCGACGGTCAGCGCCGTGACTTCGCCTAACTGAACGCCTCCGGTATTATAGCCAGGGATATTGAAGGACAGCGTGGCGGAGTTGAATTGTGCGATGGTCGAACTGGCATAGTTGCCGGAGATATAGTAGCCGGTATTTCCGGAGACGACGACGGGAGCATTGCCTGAGGAATTTGAAGAGGACTGATAGGCCACCTGATCTGTTGCGCCGGAGATGATGGTAAGCCCGGGAGTTAGTGCCTGGTAATCAGTGTTGAGATCGAAAACGAGCCGGGCCGTGTCAAACTGAGTTTGCACAAAGACATTTCCCGAGTTGTCGGTAGAGATGGATTCGGGATTCAGGTAGATAGACATAGATCGGATAAGCGACCCGGTGTGGGGATCGATGATCGCGAGGTTATTCGGATAGCTGTTGCCTTCTCCGGCTAAATACAGCTTTCCATTGGCCACCACCGGACCTATCGGAGTGAGCAGCGGAACATCACCACCGATGTACCGGACGATCTTCATGGACGATGTGTCCATGACCTCGATTACGCCATTGACCAGGCCGATATACACCTCCCCGTCAAAAAAGCAGATATGTGTAGGATCCGGCGCATAGGTGGTAAACGCCTTTACTGCATCCGGCAACGCCGTTGCCGTTTTAGCCAGCAGCCGCGCAGAGGCAGCATCTACAACAGCCACCGCCTGCGAACCCGCCAGTGCGATATACAATTTTGAGCCGTATAGGCCCATATCTAACGCCCGGAATCCCAAAGGAAAGCCATTAACCTGGCTGAAGCGATCGGGAGTGACCGTCCTGGTAGCCAGGTCGTAAAAGGCCAATGTGCTTTTGAAATCCGAGTCATTTTCGTAGTTTACGCCATTGATCGTGGTCCCGCCTACGGCGAGAACGTAGATGCCATTGACATTGGACGCGGCCGGCGAGCCGCCCGTCGCAGGGTGTTCCATTTTCCGGGCACAAGAGGTCAGGCCAAGAGCCATAACGGTACAGCGGATGTATAGGTTTACACGTTGCATGCATTAAAGGTGGCGATAAGGTGCAAACGGAACAGCGATTTTACATAATCCGAAACAGATTCTTGACAAGCTCAGGTAAAAACATGATCTGACCGGCCGATGAAGCCTGACAGGAACGCTCACGACACCCGTGAAAAGCCTGCGGAACGATTGAAGGGCGAAGCGCAAAAATTCAGCCCGGCAGTGGCCGTATGGCGTTCCTGAAAAAGGCCCTCAATAGCTGATCGGATGAGGCATATCCATACCGGTATATAGAACATCCACACTGTTTTGACCATAAGTATCATCATGATCAGTATCGCATCCACGACGTTGGTCCTCAGATCCGGAAGGATCAGTGTCAGTATATAGGATATAAATTTCATTTCGGTTGATTTTCTATGTAAAATTCTAAAAAAGAGACCTTCCGGCCGTTGATATGTATCAAAAACCAAACTTGATATCTGTCAAGTGGCAGATCCCGGAGCAGATCCCGGTAGGAAATGGCTGACGGATCGCAAACGGATAACGTCAACCAAATGAGATCCGAAGCGTTATTATTGAATGAGAAAAACAATCGAAAAAATATTCTCCCAACCTGAAGGCGCCGGCATGGTCGGGGACGGATTCCGGGTATTCAATTATTTTCCCAACCGGGAGATCTCCCAGCGAAGGATCAGTCCCTTTTTACTGCTGGACTTCAATGCAGAGATCGATTTCAGTCCTTCCGATCACATTCGCGGCGTTGGGGTTCATCCCCATAAAGGGTTCGAGACGGTAACCATCGTGTATAAAGGCAGTGTGGCCCATCATGACAATACGGGCAGCAGCGGGGTTATCCACCCCGGGGACGTTCAGTGGATGACGGCGGGTGCGGGTTTGCTGCATAAAGAATATCATGAAGAATCGTATTCAAAAAAAGGCGGGCCGTTCGAGATGATCCAGCTATGGGTCAACCTCCCGGCGAAGAACAAGCAGTCACCGCCCAAATACCAGGCGATCACCGCTGACCAAATGACCAAGGTCGTGCTTCCGGCAAACGGGGGGATCGTCAACGTTATCGCGGGCGAATATGATGGCCATCGCGGACCGGCTACTACGTTTACAGATATCAATATGTTGGATCTGCGGCTGAATGCCTCCGGGCGATTCGATGGCCGGATCCCGGCTTCGCATCATTCACTATTGCTGGTTGTCAAGGGAAATATCGAGGTGAACGGGCAGGAGGCCATTCAGCATGATCTCGTCCTGTTTGGCCAGGAAGGCGAGGAGATCGGGATCGTGGCGCAGGAAGACAGCGTTGTGCTCTTGCTGAGCGGGGAGCCGATCAATGAGCCCATAGCGCATTATGGGCCTTTTGTAATGAATACGACGGCGGAGTTGGAGACGGCAATGCAGGAGTATCGGACCGGGAAATTTGGTTCCCTGGAATAAGTAAAAAATTTAGCGGTTACTAATTTATTTAGTATCTTTATTCCTGATCTGGCTGGGGCCGATGGGCCGCTGGGTTAGTAAAAAAGGTACTATGGCCGCTTATTGTCCTGAAGTTGTTCAACAATTGCGACAGGAGATCCTGCTGAGGCAGGGTTGTAAGCCGCCCTCCGCTGCCGCCGTGGATATGGGGCTGGGGCCGGTGGCGGCGGCGTTTCCGCATGGAGTGTTTCCCACAGGTACAATGCACGAGTTACTAAGTGACGGGCCCGAGGGCGCCTCGGCTTCGGGGGCGTTCGCGTCTGCCTTACTTGGCCCCCTGATGGTCAGGGGGGGCGCCTGTATCTGGATCGGCGCGCGCCCGAATATCTTTCCGCCCGTGCTTGCCGCATTCGGAGTGGAGCCCGATCGGGTGATCTTTGTGGATGTCCGGAGGGAAAAGGACGGTTTATGGGCGGTGGAGGAAGCCTTGAAAGTCGAAGGCCTGGCAGCGGTAGTTGGTGAGATCAGGGAAGTGAATTTCCTTGTGTCAAGGCGGTTCCAGCTTGCGGTGGAGCAAAGTCGGGTAACGGGGTTCCTTTTGCGGGACCGGCCGCGGAGCAGGGAGCCGATTGCGACGGTGGCGAGATGGCAGATTACCCCATTGCCGGGTGGGCGGGTCAGCATGTTGCCCGGTGTGGGGTTTCCAAGATGGAGCGTCGAATTATTGCGGATACGGGGCGGTCAACCGGGCAAATGGGAGCTGGAGTGGCGGGAGGGGAAATTTCATTTTATCGGCGATGCAGAGGCAGCGGGAGTCGGCGACGCAGGGGCAGCGGGAGTCTGCGATGCAGGCGCAGCGGGAGTCGGTGAAGCCGGCTCAGCGGCGGGAGGTATGGCCGGGACCGCATGGGCGGAAAAAACACGGCGAAAAACAGGCTGAAATGGGCAAACGATTCCTTTCGCTGTGGTTCCGTCACTTAACGACGGATTATATGTCGATCCGCCGGCCTCCGCTTCGGGAAATTCCTTTTGTAATGGCGGCGCCAGATCATGGGCGGAAGATCATCACGGCTGTAAATGAGGCTGCGCGGATACAAGGGATCGATACCGGCATGGTGGTGGCCGATGCGCGGGTCCTCTACCCTACTCTCGAAGTCATCGACGAGCAGCCCGGGCTGACCGGTCGGCTGCTGCGGGCTTTGGCGGTCTGGGGTCTCCGTTTTACCCCCGTCACGGCGATTGACGGGTCCGACGGGCTGATGTTCGAAACGACGGGCTGCGATCACCTGTGGGGCGGGGAGGAGCCTTATCTCAGTGCGATCACGAGCCGGCTGGCAGCCAAAGGGTATGCCATTCGGGCAGGCATGGCCGATACCATCGGCGCGGCCTGGGCAGTAGCCCGCTATGGAAGGGGGCCGGGAGTCCTGTCCTGGGGGGCGGCAACTATCGAGAACGGCTATGCGATTATCGTTCCCCCCGGCCATCAAACGACCGCCCTGCTCGATCTTCCGCCCGCCGCGCTCCGGCTGGCACCCGAGACCCTGGCGCGGCTGCACAAGCTGGGGTTGGTGCAGATCGGGCCGGTAGCCAGCTTCCCGAGGCGGGCTTTGCGGCGCCGGCTGGGAGGCGAGCTGCTGCTGCGGATAGATCAGGCATTTGGGGTGGAAGAAGAGGGATTGCAGCCGGTCCAGCCGGTTGAGCCGTATCAAGAGCGGCTGCCTTGTCTCGAACCGATCGGTACAGCGGCAGGTATCGGGATTGCACTGGAGCGCCTGCTTGAAAGATTGTGCGGACGGCTACAGCAGGATGGGAAAGGGTTGAGAGAGGCTGTTTTTAAAGCTTTTCGCGTCGATGGCAGGATCATGGAAGCGCGGATCGGCACCAACCGAGGCTCGAATCATGCCCCGCATTTATTCAGGCTGTTCGAAGAGAAGATCAGGGATTTCGAGCCCGACCTTGGAATCGAGCTGTTCTCGATCGACGCCCCGAAAACGGATGACGTGTCACCCTTGCAAAAGACGCTATGGACAGGGGCCTGTGGTCCGGATGATCCCCGGCTGGCCGAGCTGGCCGATCGTATCAGTAATAAGCTGGGACCCGGGTTGATCCATCGATATCTTCCTGCCGAACATTATTGGCCGGAGCGGTCGTTTGTACCCGCCCGCAGTTTTGATGATAAGCAGGCTGGCTCGTGGCCTACGGACAGGCCGCGGCCCGTCCATCTTCTGCCGGTACCGGAGCGGATCGAGGTCACCGCGCCTATTCCCGACTATCCCCCGATGCTTTTCCGGTATCGTAATAAACTGCATAAGATCGTGCATGCCGACGGTCCCGAGCGGATCGGGCAGGAATGGTGGATCGAAGGGGCGCTGCACCGCGATTATTATATCGTGGAGGATGAGACCGGCGGCAGGTATTGGCTGTTTCGCGCAGGTCACTATGCAGGAGATCAAACCAATCAATGGTATTTGCATGGATTCTTTGGCTAGTTATACCGAACTCCAGGTCACAAGCAATTTCAGTTTTCTCCGCGGCGCTTCGCATCCGGAGGAGCTGGTAGAGCAAGCGGCCGCCTATGGTCATTCGGCCGTCGCGCTGACTGACCGCAATACGCTGGCGGGGATCGTGCGGGCGCACGCGGCGGCAAAAAAATCAGGTATCCGCTTTATACCCGGCTGCCGGCTTGACCTGCTGGACGGACCCAGCCTGCTGGCGCTGCCAACCGATAAAGATGCGTATTCGCGGTTGTCTGCTTTACTCACCCTCGGCAACCTCCGCGCGGAAAAAGGGGAATGTCATTTATACCGCACGGATGTTTACCGGCATGCAGCGGGGATGATCTTTATTCTCGTGCCGCCGGACCGGTTGAATCAGTTATTCGATTATGACGCCGGATTTTACGCCGCGGCGCGCGAATATCGGGAAGCCCTGGGCGAAAACTGTTACCTGGCTGCCTGCCGCTGTTATCGCGGCGACGACGCCAAACAGCTTTACCGGTTATCCGCACTGGCCGCAGATCTACATCTGCCCCTTGTGGCCACCAACGATATCCATTATCACCGTCCCGAGCGCCGCGAATTACAGGATGTGCTGACCTGTATCCGGGAAAAATGTACGATCGCCGGGGCCGGATTCCGGCTCCATCCCAATGCCGAGCGGTATATGAAACCTGAGACGGAGATGCGGCGGCTCTTCCGGCAATACCCAACCGCTATCGCCCGGACAAAGGAAATCGCAGAGGCTTGCCGATTCACGCTGGATTCATTGCAATATGTTTACCCGGAGGAGATCACCAGCGAAGGCCGGACGCCGATGGAGGAGCTGGTTTACCTCGTGTGGGAAGGGGCACGGGAGAGGTTTGGCGGGAAAGTGCCGGGGAAAACCCGGGCAACCATCCAGCATGAGCTGGCCTTTATCGAAAAGATGAACTATCCGGCCTATTTCCTCACGGTATATGACGTGGTGCGATATGCCCGGCAGCAGGGCATCCTGTGCCAGGGCCGGGGTTCGGCGGCGAATTCAACGGTATGTTATTGTTTGGGGATCACATCTGTGGACCCGACCAAGTTCGACCTGCTGTTCGAGCGGTTCCTGTCCGCGGCCCGAAACGAACCGCCGGATATCGATGTTGATTTCGAGCATGAACGCCGGGAAGAGGTCATGCAATATGTATACAACAAGTACGGCCGGGACAGGGCCGCCATCGTCGCCACGGTCACCCAGGTCCATCAGAAGGGCGCGATCCGGGACGTTGGCAAAGTAATGGGGCTCTCCCTGGATACCGTGGACAGGCTGGCCAAGTCGATCTGGCAATACCACGAACTGCTGGATGATCAGCGGGTGATGGAACAGGGCCTGGACGTGCACGATCCGCATCTACTGAAGGTGTTGGACCTTACCCGCCAGTATATCGGCTTCCCGAGGCAGTTGGGCCAGCATACAGGCGGCTTTGTAATCACGCGTGAAAAACTCACCGATCTCTGCCCGATCCTCAACGCCCGGATGGAGGACCGGACTAATATTGAATGGAATAAGGATGATATCGATGTGCTTGGATTTTTGAAGATCGATGTGCTCGCCCTGGGTATGCTGACGTGTATTAAGAAAGCTTTTGATCTCGCCGTGCAACATTACGGGTTGGAGTGGACCCTTGCCAATATCCCGCAGGACGATCCGGCGGTCTATGAAATGGTTAGCGCGGCCGACACGATCGGCGTGTTCCAGATCGAATCGAGGGCCCAGCAATCTATGTTGCCGCGGCTTCGGCCAAAATGCTTTTATGACCTTGTGATCGAAGTTGCGATAGTCCGACCGGGCCCAATACAGGGGGATATGGTGCATCCATATCTTCGTCGCCGAAACGGCGAGGAGCCGGTCAGCTTTCCGTCGAAGGAACTGGAAGATATCCTGGGGCGCACGCTCGGGGTGCCGCTCTTCCAGGAACAGGCGATGAAGATTGCGATTGTAGCGGCAGGGTTCACGCCGTCGGAAGCGGATGAACTTCGGCGTTCGATGGCGACATTCAAGGCCGTGGGGCAAGTCACCCGATTCAAGCAAAAGCTGGTCGACGGGATGACGAAGAACGGCTATACGCCCGAGTATGCTGAACGGGTCTTCAGACAGATCGAGGGTTTCGGAAGCTATGGGTTCCCGGAAAGCCATGCGGTGAGTTTTGCCTTACTGGTGTATATCTCGGCCTGGATCAAATGCTACTATCCCGAGGTATTTGTGTGTGCCTTGCTAAATAGTCTCCCTATGGGCTTCTATCAGCCGGCCCAGCTCGTGATCGACGCCCGCAAGCACGGAGTCGTTTTTCATCCCGCGGATGTCAATCATTCCCAATGGAACAATACGCTCGAAGCGAGGGAGGGACGGTATTTCACCGTGAGATTGGGATTCCGGCAGATAGACGGCATGAAAGAGGAGGATATGACGGTGCTGATCGCCGGGCGGACGCAGCCTTATTCGACAGTTACTTCGCTGCAGGATGCCGGGCTGTCGGCGGCCTGCCTGGAAAAGCTGGCCGATGCCGATGCGTTCCGGTCAATGGGGCTGGACCGGCGTCAGGCCTTATGGGAGGTGGCGGCGCTGGCCGACCGCCCGATCGGGCTCTTTAAAGGCACGGCGTCTGAAAGCGCATGTGAGACCGGGATCGCGCTCCCTGAGATGCGGTTGTCCGAGCACGTCATTCAGGATTATGCAACAACGTCCTTATCGTTGAAGGCACATCCGGTGCAGTTTATCCGCGACAGGCTCCACAATCTCGGCGCGATCTCCGCGGCAGAGCTGATGTCGCAGCGGAACGGTCAGTTCGTGAAGGTAGCGGGGCTGGTGCTGGTGCGGCAGCGGCCGGGTACTGCGAGCGGAGTATGTTTTATAACGCTGGAAGACGAGACCGGGAATTTCAACCTGATCGTTTGGCCGAGCCTGTTCGAGGAATACCGCAAAGAGATCCTCGGGGCGAAGGTATTGATGGCGGAGGGACACTTGCAGATCGAGAAAGAAGTGGTGCATGTGATCGTGCAGCGGTGCCATAATCTGAACCGATTGTTGGCGGGGATGACGCCATTGCAGGAGGACGCGGTGGAGGTGGGGCCGCGGGGTGGGCAGGCGCCGCTTGCTGTTGGGGAGGTGAAGCAAGCGAGCTTGTTTCCCGAGGCGAGGAATTTTAAATAAGCAGCGGGGTTTTAGCCTGAAATCCGGCGTTGGGCGCAGGATTTTGCCCGTTGGCCGCATTCGCCGAAAAAAGGCGGAAGCACCTGTTAATTTTGTATCGTCAAAAAAATACAAGACATCATGAAACTTAACAACATGAAAAAGATAATGATCGTAGCGGCGTTTACAATGTTTGGGTTGGCCGGCAGCGCTTATGCCACAGCGTTGAAATCGAATCCGGTCCCAGCCCCGGTAGAAGTCCAATTCAGCCGGCAATTTGCCCACGCGATGGATGTACGGTGGGAAGAAGGAAAGAACTTCTTTAAAGCCACCTTCGAAGACTGGGGCCGGACATTGTTCGCATTCTATGCTGGCAACGGCGATCTGATGGGGGTTGCGACGAATCTCTCCTCCTCCACCCTGCCGGAGAAGTTGCAGACGCAGATCAAACGGTCCTATTCCGGTTATTGGATTACCGATCTGTTCGGTTATCATAATCAGGCTGAGAAGGGCTTCGTCATAACCCTGGAGAATGCGGACAAGGTGGTCGTGCTGAAGGCGGTGGGTGACGGCGGATGGAATGTGTATAAAACGACGGTAAAGAGTTAGCAAAGCGCCGGCAGCTACTGGCTGACCGGTTTCAACCCCGTCGACGCCATACCGGTAGCGGGATCGAACGGCACCGAACTATGGGCATGTACGATCTTCCATTGGCCATCGATCTTTCGCCAGCTTAGTGTTTCGCGCCAAAACATATCCAATATCGCCCCGTTCTGCAAACCGGCATGGACGTGATTCAGGGAATGGGTAAAGCCAAGATGGTCTTCTGCGCTGATCGATCGATCGGTGATCTCAAACAGGACCGGGGTGTCGGGGGCAAAGGTGGCGAACCAATCCTCCAGCCTTTTTCTCACCGATGTATTTCCGCTTGGATGCCGGAGCGGGCCTACGACGTCAAAAATGACGACTTCGGGGGCATAGTTGGCCGTGGCTATCGCAATATCCCGGTTGCAGACGGCTGCGGCCTGGCTGTCCAGGAGGCGGCTAATAGTGGTAACTGGGGAAAGGAAGTCCATATTGGAATGGTTTTCAATTGTTCATCAAAAACTTTGCCACCACTCGTCATTTTGCGTCATCTTCGGTTATACGCAGGGATCGGCCGGCTGGATCTTCTTGGAAAGAGACATTGTGACGCGATTTTTCGGATTAATCTCAGAATTTTCGCAGTTCATCGTATCGGTGTGCAACGATATGTGGTTTCCGATATCTTTGTACAAAACCAATTTTTTCATGATCCGGAAAGCATTGCTAGTTCTCGCCGCGCTCTTACTCGTAATCCAATTCGTCAGACCCGCGAAAAACCTCTCCGCCGACACCACAAGAAACATCCACACACTCTATGCAGTCCCGTCCGATGTTGAGAAAATCCTGGAGACTTCCTGTGTAGATTGTCATTCCAACAAGACCCAATATCCCTGGTACGCGGAAATCCAGCCTGTTGGATGGTGGTTGAACAATCATATTAAGAATGGGAAGCGGCATTTTAATCTGGATGATTTTACGGGGCGGCGGATCTCGTATCAATACAAGAAAATGGATGACTGTATCGAGCAGTTACACAATGACGATATGCCGCTGGATAGCTATACCTTGATCCATCACAATGCCCGCCTCAACCCGGCTGATAAACAGACCCTGATCAATTGGTGCGAAAGCGTTAAATCTGAGATCAAGTCGAAGTACCCGGCGGACAGCCTGGTGATGCCGAAACGGGGAGGGCCGCAGCCGGGGCATTAAAATTGAATTTTCAGTTCCAAACCAATCTATATGGCTACTCATAAAATACATAGGGGGCCACTGGCGGTCGCCGGGCTGCTATGCGGAATTCTCGTTGCAGTTGGTTTCAGCGGCCTGGCACAATCGACGCCCACGCCGCAGCGCACGCTGCTGGCGCTTTCCAAGACTGATCATACGCTGGCGATGGTAGACCCTGCAAGTCTGAAGGTGATCGCCAGGCTGCCGGTGGGCAGCGATCCGCATGAGGTGATCGCCTCCTCCGACGGGACGAAAGCCTATGTGACTATCTATGGCGGCGGCAGTCTGCACGAGTTGGATATCCTGGACCTTGTCGGGCAGAAGGCGCTTCCTGCCTACGATACGAAGCCGTTGATGGGGCCGCATGGAGTAGACTATGCCGGGGGAAAGGTATGGTTTACGGCAGAGGGTTCGAAGGCGATAGCGCGGTATGACCCCGCCACAGGACAAACGGACTGGATGATGGGAACGGGTCAGGACAGGACGCACATGATCTATGTAACGCCCGATCTGAAGCGGGTATACACGACGAATGTATCGTCGGGAACGGTGAGTATCCTGGTGGATACGATGATCCAAATGGGTCCGCGTGCCCGCGAAGATTGGAGTGAGACCGTCATTCCCGTGTCGCGGGGTTCGGAGGGGTTCGATGTGTCGCCGGATGGTAGCGAGTTGTGGACGGCGGCAAGTGAGGATGGGACAATCGCCGTGATCGATCTGGGGGCGAAACAAAAGGTTGCTACACTTGAGGCAAACGTACGGGGCGCGAACCGGTTGAAGTTTACGCCCGACGGGCGGCAGGTCTTTGTTTCCAGCCTGAGTTCGGGCGACCTGGTCATTTTTGATGCAAAGACAAGAAAAGAGGTTAAGAGGCTGAAGATCGGGCATGGCGCGGCGGGGATATTGATGGACCCGGTAGGTTCACGGGCCTTTGTGGCGTGTTCAGCGGATAATTATATTGCTATTGTTGATCTGAAAACGCTGGAGGTGACAGGGAAGTTAGAAGTAGGTGGTGTGCCGGATGGGCTGGCGTGGGCGGAGCGGAAATAAAAAGAAAAAGCACCAAGTCTATTTCAGCTTTTCGGTTTTGCTATTTCCGCTTGCCTTTCGGCTTTTGGATTTCACCTTGTGCCTTTCGGCTCTCAGTTCTTGCCTCATGCCTTTCGGCGTTTGGCTTAAGCGTTTACCTATTTGCTTACTGACCCGATGCTTTTCCGAGTTGCTTTGATCCCGTCGGATCTCCGCCCCTCACTGAGTCAGGTATCATCCTTTCGAACTTCCCCGTCTCATTTGTTATATCTAAGATACGGTGATGGAGCCCCCGATTCCAAATATTTCCCGCAGCAGTTATGCACTGGTTTGGCACATAGTTATTCACATGGCGCGCTGCGACGCGGGGCGCAAAATGGATTAAAACAAACTGGTCAAAAATGACGACAAGTTGAATCTGGGAGCCTTTTTCACAAAAATAGGTGGGATATAAGACCGGTCCGGGAAGAGGGATGTAGCGGCCCGACGGGCCGGATCAGCTGAGTTGGATGTCGGGGCAGCATGGGCCGGGAAGACGGGAAGATTAGGGACCACAGGCAGGGCCGGCCGATAGAAAGTGGAAGCCTGGCGGATCTCCATTCGGACCAGATAGGTTGTCTGATGCGCAAATAAGGGATCCTGCCACCCATCGGGTGTCTTCAGGTCGCCCGCGAGACCGCTGATCGCTGCATTGCCTTCAACGGTCATATAGAAATTGAGCTGTTTATTATAACAAAAAAGAAAAGCAGGTGCTTTTTTGCCCGGTGCGTCGTCAAGGGAAATATTTTTCATCCTGAACCAGAGGTGGTCACCAGTGCGGTCCACTTTGATACGGCGGATGATACAGGCCGGATATCGCCAAAAGCTTGGCGGTCCGAAGAAGATAGCCGTATCCAACTGTTCGATCCTTTCTCCGATCCGTTGTATGAGGTTAGAGGTGATCATAATGACCGATACAAATTTAACAAAAAAGTAAGGGTCTTGTTG